>NZ_AJRG02000011.1:0-62987 GCF_000298715.2 Streptococcus sp. GMD5S | reverse complement strand
CCAAGATAACCCAAGCTGGTCAAGATGGAGTGCGTACAATCGTCACCCGTCAGTACATGGTAGATGGAAAAGTAGAGAGAAGCCAGGAAATCTCCAACGAAGTGACGACTCCAGCGGTCTCAGAGATCGTAACAGTTGGAACACGCCCTGTTAGCGAGAAACCAACAGACGCTCCTGTAAATGAAGTTCCAAGCTTAAACGTTGAAGAAAAGGACGTTACCACAACAGTGGCCGAACCCTATCCAACTAAGGAAGTGGAAAGTGCAGACCTGCCTTTGGGACAAAGGGAAGTTAGCCAAGCTGGTCAAGATGGCGTGCGTACGATTGTGACTCGTCAGTATTTAGTAGATGGAAAAGTCGAAAATACAGAGGAAATCTCTAACACTATCACAAAAGAAGCAGTTCCTCAGATTATCAAAGTCGGTACAAAACCAATTTCTACAAATGCGGATCACGCTCCTGTGGAACCAGAAAAAGGAACCCTCGACCTCGAACCCTTGCACCAATTAGTGGAAGAGGCCGATAGCATCCAGAAAACGCATCAGTATTTCAATGATACCACTGCAGATCAAGAGTCTTATAAACAGGCAGTCGCAAATGCCCAAGCTCTCTTTGAGGCATCTCATGCCAGTCAAGAACAGGTTGATTCTTTGAAAAAAGCCCTTGAAACTGCTAAGAATAATTTAGACGGCCAACCTGTTGATAAGAAAACTCTTGGAGTTGAATTTGACATGAAGGATGTGACTCAGTCTACAGTTGCTTACCAGTATGCTGATGAACAAACCAAACTCCGCTATCGCCGTGCTCTAGATCAGGCCAAGCTCGTTTTGGACAATCCTTTGGCCAATCAAGCCTTGGTCGATCAAGTTCGGACGGATCTCGAGGCAGCTCGTCAAGCTCTGGATGGTGTCAAGAGAAAACCAACCCTCTCTCTAGTCCGTGTCGAGAAGGAAGAAGACAAACGCCAAGTTTCTCTTAGCTATCATTTGACGGATGCTACAGCTAGCTATCAATCAGCCAAAGTGCAGCTATACAAGGGTCAAACGTTAATTAAGGAAGTCGACCTTGTGGACCTCGCTCAAAAATTGACACTTGATGACTTGGATTACTATACTCCTTATACCCTCAAAACCGTCATGAAATATGACCTGGGTCAAGGGGAACAAACTAGTATAGAGGATCAACGTCCAGTTCAGCTAGATTATAAGAAGGTTGAAATCAAAGACATCGACCGCATCGAACTGTACGGTAAAGATGGTAGTCGCTACCGACGTTACCTATCCCTGTCGGAAGTGCCGTCTGATTTGGGCAACTACTATGTCCGCATTCAGTCAGACAAGTTCAAGGATATGCTCTTACCTGTTACTAAGATTACAGATAAGGGCAATGCCTATTCCGTAACGGTATCAGCTAATCAGCTCGTCGAGGGAGAAGGGGATCATTATCGTCCAGATTACTCTTTTGAACTGCCGAAAACGCCTCTTAGTCAAGAAGGTGTCTATACGTCCTTCAAAGCGCTCGTAGAGGCCATGAAGTCAAACCCGACTGGAAACTTCACATTAGGAGCGGATGTTTCAGCAGATGAACTCCAGTTGGAACAGTCTGCGACAAGCTATGTACCAGAAGAATTTTCAGGTAGCCTAACTAGCCGAGTGGATGGCAAAGATTATACCATCTACAACTTGGCAAAACCACTCTTTGCAACCTTGAAAAATGCCACCATCCAGCAACTGACCTTGAAATCGGCTGCAGTTACAGGCAAGGATTCTATAGGGGCCTTGGCTAGCAACGCTCAGAACGCAACGATTACGGATGTTTCTGTAAGTGGTAGTCTATCTGGGAACAAGCATATCGGTGGACTCGTAGGAGTTGCCCAAAACACAAAACTAACCAATGTTGCCTTTAAAGGATCCATCACCAGCACCCAAGATGGAGGGCAGGAGTACAATATTGGTGGCCTGGTCGGTAATTTCCACGGCAACCAATCACTGGCGCAGAAGAGTCAGGCAGATGTATCTATCCAAGTAACGGGTAGAAACGGAGACCAGCGTGTTGGAGGCTTGATTGGTCGCTTGCAAAATGGAGCTAGATTAGAAACTTCTTATGTGAGTGGTTCTATCCAGAATGGAGGTCATTCTGGCCAAGTCGGTGGAGCAATCGGGTCTACTTGGAACAATGGACAGGTCCGAAATGTCTTGACCAGTGTCAAGGTTCAAAATGGTCATGCGATGACAGGAGATCCCTATCCTGAGGCTTCTGTTCGGGACTCTTATGTTCTTGAAGGGACTACAGCAAATCGAAAAGATGAGCGTTTTGTCCGTTCTATTTCAGAGGCCGATGCGCAAACCAAACGTCAGTCCTTTGGAATCACTTCAAACTTGACGGACCAAGAGCCATTGCAGCAAGCTTACCAGCATCAAACAGACTATAGTCGAGTGAGAGGAGCCCAGGAGTCCAGAAAGCAGGCCTACGAAAATGTAGAAAAACTATTACCATTCTACAACAAAGACTTCATCGTTCATATAGCCAACCAATTAGCTGAAGATGATAAACTCAACAAAGTAGCCCTGCTAGATGTGGTTCCGATGAAAGACGAGACGCTGATAACGGATGTCAACAGCCATAAGGGTGAAATCAATAGACTGATGTTGCATTATGCAGATAAGACGATCGCTTATCTTGATCTGACCTACAAGGGTGATTTTGCCAATGGCCAGATTGCAGAATATAGCATTGCTGATAAGAATTTACTCTATACGCCAGAAGTCTTCCTATCTGACTACCAGTCTATTAAAGAGAGTGTCTTGGATGAACTCAAATCTGTGACCTATGACTCGGCTGCAGTGCGTAAAGTATTAGGGATTGGTGAAACAGCTTCCTTAGATGATCTTTATCTGGAAAAAGCCTTTGAACAAATCAAAGCTGAACTAGGTCAGGAGCTCCTCAAGGTACTTTCAGTTGACAAGTCGATCAACACCCTAGGCCCTGCCGTAGCGGATGCGATTAGCCAAAAAATTCTGAAGAACAAAGAGGCCTTCATGCTTGGTCTGACCTATCTCAACCGATGGTACAATGTCAACTATGGAACTTTCAATACCAAAGATCTTAATGCCTATAAGTTTGATTTCTTTGGCAATCAAGCAGCTTCGACACTGGATACTATCATCGCTCTCGGGAACTCTGGAATGGGCAATCTTCGAGCCCAAAACAACTTCAATGCCTACCGACAATCTCTAGCCAAGGAAAAAGGCAAAGGAGACCTCTTTGCTTACTTAGAAAGTCTGCGTGAACTCTTCTTGCCACACAAAACCAACAGTGAATGGTTCAAGGAAAATACTAAGGCTTATATCGTAGAGGCTCGTTCAAGTCTGCCAGAAATTCAGGCTAAGCAAGACAATGCAGATCGTAAGAGTAAGTATACAATCAAGGTCTACGACAGACTGACTCAGGGAGATTGGGGCTTCAAGCAAATGGTCCTCCAACTTCTGACCTTACCTGAAAGAGATGTCTATATCATCAGCAATATGTCGACCATTGCCTTTGGTAGCTTTGGAGGCTACAGGAAAGAAGGTGGCAGAGTTCTCTCAGGTGAGGAACTCCATCGACACGTTGAAAAACTTGTGGATCAATCAGCTGAATGGCAACGAAACCACTATGACATGTGGTACAACATTCTAAGTCCAAACAGGAAAGACACTCTATTCAGACGGGTGATCGTTACAGACGGTTTCTTTCTTTATAATGATAAAGGCCAGCAATATTGGGCTCCGCGTAATGATAAGACCTCAGTTGCTATGTACAATTTCTTTGGCCCTGCTGGCAAATATCACGGAGACAATGGACTAGGAGCCTTTGCCAATGGTTATGAAGTCTTCTACGTCTATGACCAGATGCTGGGAGCTTCTGGAACCATGGTCTATACCCATGAAATGACCCACAACTCGGATGGTTCTATCTATTTTGAAGGACATGGTCGTCGTGAGGGTGAAGGACCTGAGAGTTTTGCTACAGGAATGTTAGAGTCTGTAACCAATGTTAGCGAAAAAGGTCTCGTGCTCAATAGCTTCTATCAGGGAGATAAAGATTCGACCACACGTTACCATACCTATGATCCTGTTGCCCGATTCTCCTCAGCAGATGCTCTTCGCGACTACATGCATGGAGTCTTTGATGTACTGAACCTTCTGGATTATGTAGAAGGGGATATTGTTACTGGAGTTCTAACTGATCAACAGAAAATGAAATGGTACCGTAAGGCTGAAAATTATAAATTTGAGAATACGTCTTATGGTAAACAAGCTCACGCTGATGATCGAATTGTCCCTATAACTGCCGAAGAAGCAGCCAAACTAAAATCTGTCGATGCTCTGGTTGACCATAATATCATTGGTCGTCGCGATGGTTGGGATACAGCTAGCTTTGGACGAAATGGCTACTATGTCATCAATATGTTTGCTTCCTTCTATGCAGCTCTGGACAATCCAACTGGTGCACCTGGTGGGCTTATGTTCCGCCGTAGAGCCTATGAATTGCTCGGAGACAAAGGTTACCAGCAAGGATTTGTCCCATATGTATCTGGTCAATACGCTGGCCAAGCCCTCAAAGAAGGAAACAAGACCTACTCAATCTGGAACAGAGGAGATGTCGGAGTAGTTGGAGATGATCTGATCCTTAAAAATCTCTACGGTAGTCAGTATGAATCATGGAAGGATTTGAAGAAAGCTATGCTAAATGAGCGATACAACAAGGCTCAAAACTTCCTTCGCCCCATCACTATCGAGTTTGAAGCAGGAAAATTAGATAGCAAACGACAAATTACGATTTCTTCTTATGAGGAATTACAAGATTATATGTACTTAGCAGTACTAGCGGATGCCTCAGCTAAGAACATTGATCGTGCCTTATCAGACAGTTCCAAGAGTAGCGTCGCCCAACTCAAGTATCGTATTTTCAACGCTTATCTACGTGCCACAGATGATTTCAGACAGTCTATCTTTGAAAGATAAGCTTTTTGCAAAGATAGATACGGAAAAAGAAGATCCAAGTGATCTTCTTTTTTTAGGTGAATGGCTTGCTCAGTGGAGAAGACGAATGAATTTACAAACAAATTGATACATGACAGAGTTCTTAGTCTAAATGTCTGGAGAGAAATTTGAAATCATTCACCATCTAGTATACTCATTTTGAAATTTCTTTTGTTTTTCATGAAAATGTGATAAAATGATAGTTGTAAAAATTTTTTAAGGAGATTCGGATGAAAACAAAAACACTTGCTCGCGTAAATGCGATTTTTGGTCTTATTTCAGGTATCGTCTTGCTGTTGGCACCTCTTGTTATGTTTATGATAGCTGTTGGGGCTGCTGCGGCGACGGAGGACTCTGATGCAACAGTTGGTATATTGACGATTTTTTCAATCATTTTGGCATTGGTAAAAATTGCTGTCTTGGTTTTAGGAATTGTGTCTATTGTATATTACAAGGACGATAAGCGTGTGACTCCTGCACCGTCTGTTTTGTTTATCGTGGGTGGTTCTGTTGGATTGATCCCATTCTTGGGATGGGTAGGAGGAATTCTGACAATCATTGGTGGATCCCTCTATTTTGGACTTTTGAAAAAATTCGAGATTCAAGAATAATGACTTTTTGTTAGGAATATTTTCAAATAAGAGAAGGCGATTAGCCTTCTTTTTTTGTCATCAACGACAGATAAATTTTACAGGATAAATAAGCTTTAACATTCGTGAAATCTAAAGCATTTATTTGAGACAAGGAAGTATTTTTATAGTATAATGGTGGATGTGAAATACCTATATCAAAATATAATACTAGTTATTTTCTTGATAGAGGTTGAAAAGTTGAGAGGATATAGAATGAAAAAGATTTTTGGAGAGAAGCAGCATCGTTTCTCCTTACGAAAATTAGCAATTGGACTTGTGTCAGCTTCGATTTCAAGCCTATTTTTTGTGTCCGTTGCGAGTAGTGGGACCGTATTTGCTCAAGAAAATGCAGCTGTTCACTACAAATATGTGACGGAAACGGAGCTGAGTGGGCAAGAAAAGGACTTGATTGTCAAGGATATTCCGAAAATTGCTGAAGATAGTGAGAGTACCTATTATCTAGTCTACCGTATGGATGAGAAAGCTCAGCTAGGTCAGTTGCCCAATACAGGTGGGCAGAATAGCCTTACTAGCGTTTTATCAGGTGGAGTTCTGGCTTCGATTGGTTTCCTTATTTTTGTCGTATCGAAAAAGAAAGGCAAAAAGAAGGCTCTCTTGAAAGTTGTCTTGATAACAGGGATGGGCAGTGGTTTGGCTTCTTCAGTTCAGGCTATTGAAAATCAACTTTTGCTCCAGTACAATCAGGAATACCAATTATCCCAAGGAGATAGTCTGCCTTTGCCACGTGCCTTATCAGGTTATACTTATCTAGGCTATATTAAGCAAGACAAAGAGATTAATCAGCAAGAAACTGCTGCTAGGGATCAGAAACTTGACTATACTGTTCAACCTCATTTCCAAGCAAACGAAGGTGGACAAAGGGCAGGAGATGAGCAGAAAGCTCCATCTCCTACACTCCCTGCTGAAAAACCAATCCCTTCTCAAGATTCATCCGATCTAAAACCGTCTGGTCTTGCTAGTGTGGATCCTCAGGATGAAGTCTTGGCTGGTCGCGTGAATAAACCAGAGCTCCTATACAAGGACCAAGAAATTGTAACCAAACTAGATGTTTCAGAAGTGGTGCAGGAAAATCCAGAACTAACTGAGGGAACCATCCATGTCAAACAAGAAGGTCGTGCTGGGAAGAAGGTCGAACTCGTTCGCATTTTCACTGTTGAAAACCAAGAAATTTCTAGGGAAGTTCTCTCAACTAAAGTAGAAGAAGCTTTGCCACGTATAGTAGAGAAAGGGACTAAGAAGGCAGTAGCTGCAAGTGAAGCACCTCAGTCTGCAAAAAAGGGAGAGCCTGAGACGCAGGCTCCATTACCAGAATATACAGGCGAGCAAGCGGGAGCGTTTGTAGCCCCAGAGACAGCTGAAAGACCAGAATATACAGGTACCCAAGCAGGAGCAGTCGTTGAACCCGAGCAAGTCGCTCCATTGCCTGAGTATCAGGGAACTCTAGCTGGTGCCATCGTTGAGCCGGAAAAAGTTGAGCCAGAGGTTGGGGGTGTCCAGTCAGGGGATTTGGTGGAACCAGAAACGACTGAGAAACCAGCCTATACAGGCGAGCAGTCTGGAGCAATCGTAGAACCTGAACAAGTGACGCCAACACCAGAGTATAGGGGAACTCAAGCGGGAGCGATTGTAGCCCCAGAGACAACCGAAAAACCAGAATATACAGATACGCAATCAGGTGCGATTGTGGAACCAGAGACCCAGTCTTCCCTACCAGAATATACAGGAACTCAAGCAGGAGCCATCGTTGAACCGGAACAAGTCGCTCCTCTTCCAAAATATACTGGCAATACCGAGCAAGTAAAACCGGAAGCTCCGACAGAAAAACCAAAAGAAAAAGATCCAGAAAAAACACTTGAATTAAGAAACGTTTCAGATCTGGAGTTGTATAGTCAGACCAATGGTGCTTACAAACAACACGTTTCTTTAGACGGTTTTCCAAGTAATCCAGACACTTACTTTATCAAGGTTAAATCTTCGTCGTTTAAAGATGTCTATCTACCAGTCGCTTCAATAACGGCTGAAACGAAAGATGGTCAGCCAGTTTATAAAATCACAGCCAAGGCTGAGAAACTCCAGCAAGAGCTAGAAAATAAATATGTCGATAATTTCACTTTCTACCTAGCTAAGAAGGCTAGAGAGGAAACGACAACCTTTACTTCCTTTAGCAACCTGGTCAAAGCTATCAACCAGAATCTCTCTGGAACTTATCATTTAGCAGCTAGTTTGAATGCCAACGAAGTGGAGTTGGGACCTGATGATAGATCCTACATCAAGGGCACCTTTACTGGTCAGTTGATCGGTGAAAAAGATGGCAAGCAGTATGCTATTTACAACTTGAAAAAACCACTGTTTGAAACTTTGAGTAGTGCCACAGTAGAAAAATTGAGTCTGAAAAATGTCTCCATTTCAGGGAAAGATGATATCGGTGCATTGTCCTATGAAGCTCAGAATGGCACAAAGATTAAACAAGTTCACGTTGATGGTGTTCTCGCCGGTGAACGTGGTATCGGTGGTTTGCTGGCAAAGGCTGAGCAATCAAGTATCACAGAGAGCAGTTTCAAGGGAAGAATTATCAACACTTATGAAACGACTGCTGCCTACAATATCGGTGGTTTGGTCGGTCATTTGACAGGAAACAAGGCTTCGCTGACGAAGTCAAAAGCGACAGTAGCCATTTCATCCAACACAAATAGTTCAGATCAGACTGTGGGTGGTCTTGCAGGTCTAGTAGATCAGGATGCACAAATCCAAGATAGCTATGCTGAGGGCGATATTAATAATGTCAAGCACTTTGGTAGAGTCGCGGGAGTAGCAGGCTATTTGTGGGATCGAAAAACTAATGAGGAACAGCATGCTGGAAGATTGACCAATGTTCTCAGTGATGTCAATGTAACCAACGGAAATGCCATTACCGGTTACCACTATAATGGAATGAAGGTGAAGGACACATTCAGCAGCAAGGCGAACAGAGTCTACAATGTCACTATGGTCAAGGATGAGGTCGTCAGCAAGGAATCCTTTGAAGAAAGAGGGACAATGCTAGATGCTTCCCAAATCGAAAGCAAAAAAGTAGCCATCAATCCTCTCACTCTACCAACAGTGGAGCCCCTCTCAACAAGTGGCAAGAAGGACAGTGATTTTTCTAAGGTGGCCCATTATCAAGCTAAGCGCGCCTTGGCTTATAAAAACATTGAAAAATTGCTACCTTTCTACAACAAGGCAACCATCGTCAAATACGGAAATCTGGTCAATGAGAACAGTCTGTTATATCAAAAAGAACTCTTGTCAGCAGTTATGATGAAGGATGACCAAGTCATCACAGACATTGTTTCTAACAAAGAGACTGCAAACAAACTCTTGCTTCACTACAAGGACCATTCATCTGAAAAGCTTGATCTCCATTACCAGGATGATTTCGCCAAATTAGCGGAATATAGTCTAGGAAATACGGGTCTTCTCTATACGCCAAACCAATTCTTGTATGACCAAAGCTCTATCATCAAACAAGTCTTACCTGAATTGCAGCAGGTGGACTACCATTCAGAAGGCATCAGAAAGACGCTCGGTATTTCTCCAAAAGTCGAGCAGACTGAGCTCTATCTAGAGGACCAGTTCGCCAAAACCAAGGAACATCTGGAAGACAGTTTGAAGAAACTCTTGTCAGCAGATGCTGGACTTGCTGGTGACAACCCAGTTACCAAGGGCTATCTTGTAGATAAAATCAAACGCAACAAGGAAGCCTTGCTACTTGGTTTGACGTATCTGGAACGGTGGTATAACTTCAGCTATGGTCAGGTAAACGTCAAAGACCTGGTTCTGTACCACCTGGACTTCTTTGGTAAGGGAAATGCTTCACCACTGGACACTCTGATTGAGTTAGGTAAATCTGGTTTTAACAACCTTCTAGCTAAGAACAACGTTGATACTTATTCTATTAGTTTAGCTAGCCATCATGGAACGACAGATTTGTTTAGCACGCTGGAACATTACCGCAAAGTCTTTTTACCAAATACAAGTAACAATGACTGGTTTAAATCAGAGACCAAGTCTTACATCGTCGAAGAAAAATCTAATATTGAAGAAGTCAAAACTAAGCAAGGACAAGCTGGCACCAAGTATTCTATAGGTGTCTATGACCGCATCACTAGTGCTACATGGAAATACCGCAATATGGTCTTGCCTCTCCTGACCTTGCCAGAAAAATCTGTCTTTGTCATCTCAACTATGTCTAGTCTAGGATTTGGAGCTTATGATCGCTACCGCAATAGCGAGCATAAAGTGGGCAAGGCTCTCAATGATTTTGTAGAAGAAAATGCGCGTGAAACAGCCAAACGTCAGCGTGATCACTATGATTATTGGTATCGTATTTTAGATAATGAGGGACGTGAAAAACTCTATCGTACTATTCTCCTTTATGATGCTTATAAGTTCGGTGATGACACAACATCTGGAAAAGCTACAGTGGAGGCTAAGTTTGATAGCTCCAATCCAGCTATGAAGAACTTCTTTGGACCAGTTGGCAATAAGGTAGTACACAATCAGCATGGAGCCTACGCAACAGGTGATGGCGTCTACTATATGTCTTACCGTATGTTGGACAAGGATGGAGCCATTACTTATACCCATGAAATGACCCATGATTCAGATCAGGATATTTACCTTGGCGGCTATGGTCGAAGAAGTGGCTTGGGCCCAGAGTTCTTCGCAAAAGGCTTATTGCAAGCCCCTGACCAACCAAGTGACGCAACCATTACCATCAATTCTATCTTGAGACACTCAAAATCAGATAGTACAGAGGGCTCCCGTCTGCAAGTCTTAGATCCGACAGAGAGATTCCAAAACGCAGCAGATCTTCAGAACTATGTCCATAACATGTTTGACCTTATCTACATGCTGGAATACCTCGAAGGGCAATCAATCGTTAACAAACTAAATGTTTACCAGAAAATGGCGGCTCTCAGAAAAATTGAGAACAAGTATGTGAAAGATCCAGTAGATGGCAATGAGGTATACGCTACTAACGTAGTCAAAGAATTGACAGAAGAAGAGGCAAAGAAACTAACCAACTTTGAAAGTTTGATTGACCACAATATCTTATCAGCTCGTGAGTATCAGTCTGGCGACTATGAGCGAAATGGCTACTATACGATTAAACTCTTTGCCCCAATCTTTTCAGCTCTCAGCAGTGAGAAAGGCACGCCAGGGGACCTTATGGGACGTCGGATCGCTTACGAACTTTTGGCTGCCAAAGGCTTTAAGGATGGAATGGTACCTTATATCTCAAACCAATACGAAGAAGTTGCCAAACAAAAAGGTAAAACTATCAATCTCTATGGTAAAGAACGCGGATTGGTGACAGATGATCTTGTTTTGGACAAGGTATTTGAAGGCAAGTATGCATCTTGGGCGGATTTCAAGAAAGCCATGTACCAAGAACGTGTGGATCAGTTTAAAAACTTGAAACAAGTGACCTTTAAAGTTCCGACAAAACCATGGCCAAACTATACGACAGAGACCATCAATCAAGTGACTGAATTGCAAGCCCTCATGGACCAAGCTGTGCTACAGGATGCAGTGGCTCCTCGTTGGAGTGACTATAAGCCAGAGATTGACAGTGCCGTTCATAAGTTGAAGAGAGCAATCTTTAAGGCTTATCTTGACCAAACAAACGACTTCAGAACCTCTATTTTTAAGAAATAAGGGTTGGAAAATGAAAAGGGAGGATCGACAGATCTTCTCTTTTTATGTTCGGATGTCTGAAAGCAGGTAGGCGATTTGTTTGTGACGGAGAAGGTCTTTTGTTTCTGGAGCAAATATGGTAGAATGATAGCTACGAGAGAAGGAGGTTTTTATGGAGAGAGATAGATTGGTTCGACTCAATTGGAGACTGGGCATGGTGGCAGGCATAACCTTGCTTTTGGGACCTGTCCTACGATTTTTGCTATCCTATACTGGTGCCATCATCTATAAAGATCCTTCAAAGGTGCTGGTCGTCACGGTAACCTTTTCCTTGCTCCTGACATTTTTTAAGATTTTGATGATTGCATTAGGGACCTTTATGTTAATCTATTTCGAAGAAGATCAACAACTTCGAAAGCTACCTTCTATTTTATTTATCATTGGTGGCGTGCTGGGCTTTCTTTCAGCGACCGAGTGGATAGGAGGATTTCTAATCATTAAAGGCGCTGTTTCTTTTTCTAAATTTTTGAAAGAAGTCCGTGGCCTTGTCTGATAGTCTAGTGAAACAATCCGTTTGAGGGTTGTTTTTTTATTTAAAGAATTATCTGGCAAAAGAATATGTTAGCAAAATGCTTTTTTATAAGAAAACATGATGTAATACAACTTGAAAAAATAAAAAGAGAATATTATGAAACAATCTTTCATTACATCGTATTTAACATTCTATTTAAAAGCTTCCATTACTTTAGAGGGAGTCTTTATAAAAACTTCTAACCCTACTATTTTAAAAGTTATTCCACTGGGTTCTCAAAATAAAACAATTCCTGTTGATCATGTTGCAAGTGTAGATAGTTCATTTCGTCTTGATTTCAAAACATTTGCTTGGGTATAATTTTCGCTCTTATTGGCCTTTCAATGATGCAAAATTCATTTATTGGGGGATTGATATTAGCGGCTTATGGTGTATTAACAGTGCTAAGTGCTTTTCAAACTCTACTAGTTTTGCATCTTGCTTCTGGTGGAACACATGTTGTCAGTGTGGTAGTATTTGAAAAAGCTAATCTTGAAAATTGCAAAGAAACAATTGAAGGTCTAATTCATAATCGTTACAATGATACTAATGTAACTAAGAATACTGATCGTTTAATTGATGCTTTAAATAACAAATAATTGCAATCGTTTCTTGATTGAATATCGCGAATTAATAATATCTAGATGAGAGGACACCGTTCTCTCTTTTTAGTTGATTTTAACTAGCTTTTTTGTGAAAAATTGTGTAAAATAGAATAGATAAACGAGGGAAACCTCGAAAAATAAAAGGAGAATCCATCTAATGGTAAAATTGGTTTTTGCTCGCCACGGTGAGTCTGAATGGAACAAAGCTAACCTTTTCACTGGTTGGGCTGATGTTGATTTGTCTGAAAAAGGTACACAACAAGCGATTGACGCTGGTAAATTGATCAAAGAAGCTGGTATCGAATTTGACCAAGCTTACACTTCAGTATTGAAACGTGCAATCAAAACAACAAACTTGGCTCTTGAAGCTTCTGACCAATTGTGGGTTCCAGTTGAAAAATCATGGCGTTTGAACGAACGTCACTACGGTGGTTTGACTGGTAAAAACAAAGCTGAAGCTGCGGAACAATTTGGTGATGAGCAAGTTCACATCTGGCGTCGTTCATACGATGTATTGCCTCCAAACATGGATCGTGATGATGAGCATTCAGCACACACTGACCGTCGTTACGCTTCACTTGACGACTCAGTTATCCCAGATGCTGAAAACTTGAAAGTGACTTTGGAACGTGCCCTTCCATTCTGGGAAGACAAAATCGCTCCAGCACTTAAAGATGGTAAAAACGTATTCGTAGGAGCTCACGGTAACTCAATCCGTGCCCTTGTAAAACACATCAAACGCTTGTCAGACGACGAAATCATGGACGTGGAAATCCCTAACTTCCCACCATTGGTATTCGAATTCGACGAAAAATTGAATGTAGTTTCTGAATACTACCTTGGAAAATAATCTATAAACAGAAAGCCTAGGAATTCCTAGGCTTTTTTGTATCTAAGTTTAAAAAAAGGCAATTTAGCTAATTGAAAAAGTATAAAATGAGAGGATATAGCTTATGAAATAGTAAGTTGTATGAATTAATCTTCTTTTGATTCGTAGCTCCAGTGTTCGTAGTTATAGGTTGATAAGATTATATCCGTGATTTCTTCCGGTTCTTCTTGAGCTCCCCCAGCAATCCAAAGAGAAATAATTCCTTCAATACTTGATAAGAAGATTTCCAAAGCGTATTTGTGAGGAATTTGGAAGTTTTCAGATAAGAAATGACGAGTCTTTTCTTTTTGATTTTCAGTTAGAATAATGCTACTTAGAAATTCACGAATTGCACCACGAAAGTCTATGTAATGACTTTGGGACAAGGCGTTAATAAGGCGTTCGTTCGAACGTAATATATAGAAGTTGGCTAACATAAACTTTCTAGGCGATTCTCTTTCTTTTTCTAAAAAAATGTAGAGCTGGGAAATAATTTCACTTTTAAAACTGTCAATCATTTGATATTTGTCTTCATAGTGTAGATAGAAAGTTCCCCTATTAATCCCTGCGCGTTTACAGAGTTTACTAATTGATATATTTTCAAATTTCTCCTCTGATAGCAACTGAATCAAAGCTTCCTTGATGTCTTCCTTAGTAGTAGTTTTTCGTTTCTGAACCATTTCTCTTCCTTTTTCTTAAATCAACACTTTGTTGATTTTTGATTATTGCTTTTTGACTTAGCCCATTATATAATATTTGTGATTTAGAATCAACACCTTGTTGATTTAAGGAAACGAGCTTTGAAAAGGAGATAAACGATATGGCTTATATTGAAATGAAACACAGCTACAAGCGTTATCAGGTTGGGGATACGGAGATTGTGGCTAATCATGATGTGAATTTTGAAATTGAAAAGGGGGAGCTGGTTATTATCCTTGGTGCTTCAGGTGCTGGAAAATCAACCGTTCTCAATCTCCTAGGAGGTATGGATACCAATGATGAGGGGGAGATTTGGATCGATGGTGCCAATATTGCCAACTATAGTTCGCACCAGAGAACAAACTATCGTCGTGAAGATGTAGGTTTTGTTTTTCAGTTTTATAATCTAGTTTCCAATCTGACAGCCAAGGAAAATGTGGAACTGGCTTCAGAAATCGTGACAGATGCCTTAGAACCTGAGCAGGTCTTGACAGATGTAGGTTTGGCTCATCGCCTCAATAATTTTCCAGCCCAGCTTTCTGGAGGGGAGCAACAGCGAGTCTCCATTGCACGCGCTGTAGCCAAAAATCCTAAAATTCTCCTCTGTGATGAACCGACGGGTGCCTTGGATTACCAGACGGGGAAGCAAGTCTTGAAGATTCTCCAAGACATGTCTCGTCGAAAAGGAGCGACGGTGATTATCGTGACCCACAATGGTGCGCTAGCTCCTATTGCAGATCGCGTGATTCATATGCGCGATGCTACAGTTAAGAGCATGACGATCAATGAGCATCCGCAGGATATCGATACATTGGAGTATTAGCATGAAAAAAACATATCGAAAAGACCTATTTCAGTCAGTGACGACTTCAAAGGGACGCTTTGTTTCTATCTTGACCTTGATGATGCTGGGTTCTTTAGCCCTAGTAGGTCTTAAAGTAGCCAGTCCAAACATGGAACGCACGGCAGGGGATTATCTCCGTAAAGCCAATACCCTGGATCTGGCCGTAATAGCTGATTATGGCTTGGACAAAGAAGACCAAGACGAACTAAAGACCCTTCAAGGAGCAAGTGTTGAGTTTGGCTATATGGTAGACCTAACCGTTGAAAATGGTGAGGAAGCAGTTCGACTTTATTCCAAACCAGAGAGCATTTCAACCTTCCAAGTGACAGAAGGGCGACTGCCAGAGACAAATGAGGAAATTGCCCTAGCCGACTTCTGGAAAGACCGCTATCAGATTGGGCAGACCATTACCTTTACTAAGAAAGAAGAAAAGTCCATCGTAAAATCCCAAACTTTTACAATTACTGGATTTGTTGAGTCGGGTGAGATTCTTTCTAAAGAAGATTTAGGAAGTGCTAGTAGTGGAAATGGCAACCTGACTGGCTATGGAGTAATTTTACCCAGTCAGTTTGACTCAGATGTTTATAGTATTGCGCGTGTGCGCTATGACGATTTAAAAAATCTGGATACTTTTTCATCAGACTATAAGACCAAACGAGCCCAACATCAGGAAGAGTTGCAAGACTTACTTGCTGATAATGGTCAAAAAAGATTGGCAAGTATCAAATCAAATGGGCAAAAGAGCTTGGAAGAGGGCAAAGAACAGCTCCAAACTGCTGAAAGCAACCTTGAAAATGGCAAGAGTCAGTTAGAGCAGGCCGAAAGTCGCTTGAAAACGCAAGAAGAACAAGCGACCGCTTTACCAGAACCGCAAAAGAGTCAAATCGAGGGACAGCTGACAAAAGCTAAGGAAGAACTGGCGACAAAAAAAGAAAAACTGGCTCAGACAGAGAGTGATCTAACTAAGGAAAAAGAGAAGCTTGAACAGCGTCAGAAAGAGCTTGATGAACTGGCAGAGCCGAAATACCACGTATACAATCGCCAAACCATGCCAGGTGGTCAAGGCTACCTCATGTACAGCAATGCATCATCAAGCATTCGTTCAGTCGGAAATATCTTCCCAGTGGTGCTATATATGGTCGCTGCAATGGTGACCTTTACAACGATGACTCGCTTTGTAGATGAAGAACGCACCAATGCAGGTATTTTCAAGGCCTTGGGTTACCGCAACCGAGATATTGTTGCCAAGTTTGTCCTCTATGGTTTTCTTGCAGGAACTGTGGGAACCATTATAGGAACACTTCTTGGACATTATCTTCTTGCAGGGGTGATTTCAGATGTTATAACAGCTGGGATGGTTGTTGGAAAAAGTCACGAGTATTTCTATTGGTCTTATAGTATCCTTGCCCTAGCCTTGAGTTGGGTATCTAGTGTTTTGCCGGCTTATCTGGTGGCGCGAAGGGAGTTGCACGATGAAGCAGCCCAACTCTTACTTCCCAAACCTCCCGTTAAGGGATCAAAGATTTTGCTGGAACGACTGAGCTTTATTTGGAGTCGTTTGAGTTTTACTCATAAGGTTACGGCAAGAAATATCTTTCGTTATAAGCAACGGATGCTGATGACCATTTTTGGAGTTGTAGGTTCAGTTGCTCTCTTATTTGCTGGTCTTGGTATTCAGTCATCTGTGGGAGGAGTTTCCGAACGCCAATTTGAACAAATCCAGCAATACCAGATGATTGTAGCAGAAAAGAGCAGTGCAACGGAGCAAGAAAAAGCAGATCTGGAAAGTGCCTTGCAAGCTGAATCGATCCACGCTTATCAAAAGATTTACTCTAAATCCATTGAAAAAGATTTCAAAGGAAAAGCAGGACTTCAAACCATCACCATGATGGTTACTAGTGGAGAAGACTTCAATCCCTTTATCACATTAGAGGAAAATGGGCGAGAGTTGCAGGTCACTAATGGAGCGGTCGTGAGTCAAAAATTAGCCCAATTAGCAAGTGTTACGGTTGGAGACAAGCTGGAGCTTGACGGGAAGGAAATCAAGGTTGCGGCTATTTCTGAAAACTATGTTGGACACTTTGTTTATCTAAACCGTGCGACTTACGAACAAGTCTATGGAACCAGTCCGCAAGACAATACCTACCTAGTAAAATTAAAAGACCCAACACCTTCCAATACGGAGAAAGAAGCGGCTACTTTCATGGGAAAAGCTGCTGTTTCTGGGGTCGTCCAAAATGCAACGGCTATCCATCTCTTTGAATCTGTAGCCAATTCTCTCAATAAAACCATGGCAATCCTTGTCCTTGTTTCCGTCTTACTAGCCATTGTCATTCTTTACAATCTCACCAATATCAATGTGGAAGAACGTATCCGTGAACTTTCCACTATTAAGGTTCTTGGTTTCCATAATAAAGAAGTGACTCTCTATATCTACCGCGAGACTATGGTGCTGTCCCTTGTGGGAATTGCTCTCGGTTTGGTAGCCGGCCACTATTTACATCAATTTTTGATTCAAATGATTTCACCGGCCACCATACTTTTTTATCCTCAGGTCAGCTGGGAAGTCTATGCTCTTCCAATCGTCGCAGCGACTGTAATCTTAGCCTTATTAGGCCTATTTGTTAATCACCGCTTGAGAAAAGTGGATATGCTCGAAGCCTTGAAATCAGTAGAGTAATTCAAGGTTTTAAACAGTAAATCAGTTGACAAAGTCTCTGCTTCTTGGTAGAATAAGAACTGTCGTAAAGACAAATAACTTCTTCTTGGTTACAGGCATGCCAACCTGTCACTCGGATGAAGCCAAATAAAAAGGAGAAACATCATGGCAATCTCAAAAGAGAAAAAAAATGAAATCATCGCACAATATGCACGTCACGAAGGTGATACAGGTTCAGTAGAGGTTCAAGTTGCTGTCCTTACTTGGGAAATCAACCACCTTAACGAACACATCAAACAACACAAAAAAGACCACGCTACTTACCGTGGATTGATGAAGAAAATCGGTCGCCGTCGTAACTTGCTTGCATACTTGCGTAAAAACGACGTTAACCGTTACCGTGAGTTGATCAACTCTCTCGGACTTCGTCGCTAATCTTGCGTCTAAAACGTTTCTATACTTCGTTGGCTTCAGCTCGATGTACCATTAGTACAATCTTCGCCTCGTCGCCTAGTCTATAAACGTTTTATCCAGCAAGAATTATGATGCTAAGGGCTCCAAAAATCCGTATGAAAATAGGGAAAGGAAACAGTGTTCGATGAACACAAGGAGTTTCATCTTTTTCACTAGGATTTTAGCCCGAGATCAAATCAGCTCTCTGACTTCAGAGAGCTTTTTTATTGAGGTTTTATCGGTCACAATTTTGGAGACTACAAAAACCAAGCCGTCAGGGTATGTCTTAATCATTTCGTTTTATCGGTCATAATTTTGGAGACTACAAAAACAGCCTTAGTAGGTGCTCCCTTCTTTATCTAGTTTTATCGGTCATAATTTTGGAGACTACAAAAACCTCAAATGGTATCAGCTAATGACACCATGAAGGTGCGCAGTTACTCGGCTTTTCAAGCCGAGTAACTGTCTGCAAGCCCCCTCGGAGAGCCCACACTTTACGAAGTAAAGTATAGTATGTTATACTTTACATGGAAGTAGTCACCGAATTCCAGTTAGAAATTACTTTGTAACTACGTTTTGAGGAGGAGTAAAATGCTTTCCTACGTTCGACATTACCCACTAGCGATAGCTAAATTAATGTGTCTGTGCTCTCCTAAAATCTACTGATTTATTACTGACTAATACAGGAGGTTTTTATGGGACAGACAATCATATCTGCTATTGGTGTTTATATTTCCACCAGTATCGATTATTTAATTATTTTAATTATTTTATTTGCACAGCTATCACAGAATAAACAGAAATGGCATATTTATGCGGGGCAATATCTAGGAACAGGCTTACTTGTAGGGGCGAGTTTAGTTGCTGCTTATGTCGTTAATTTCGTGCCTGAAGAATGGATGGTTGGATTGCTTGGTTTAATCCCTATCTATTTAGGGATTCGCTTTGCAATTGTTGGAGAAGGTGAGGAAGAAGAGGAAGAAATTATTGAAAGATTAGAACAAAGCAAGGCAAATCAACTGTTTTGGACAGTTACATTGCTGACAATTGCGTCTGGCGGAGATAATTTAGGTATCTATATACCTTATTTTGCTTCGTTAGATTGGTCACAGACCCTCGTGGCGTTGCTTGTGTTTGTAATCGGCATAATTATCTTTTGCGAGATTAGTCGGATGTTATCCTCTATTCCGTTAATATTCGAGACAATTGAAAAATACGAGCGAATCATTGTGCCCATAGTATTCATTCTACTTGGACTATACATCATGTATGAAAATGGCACGATAGAGACTTTTCTGATCGTGTAGATTTTTTTGTTTCACTAGGATTTTAGCCCGGGCTCAAATCAAGCTCTCTGATTTCAGAGGGCTTTTTATGTTGTCACCTTACCTCGATATACTCAAGTATAATCTTCGGTTACGGTTCCTAGCACTGTAAGGTAAAATAAACCAGATCATCTCCCTTCGGGGAGATTTTTTTGTTTCACGAACATTTTTGTACAATCTTCGGCTTGTCTATATATGTCTCCATCCTTGTTCATCTAGTAGAAATATGGTATACTTTTTATGAGAATTTTCTAAATTTTTAATTTTGTATAAGGAGGTTTTCATGCTTTCCAAATTTTCTGGAAGCCGACAGAACGTACAATTTGTGTTACTTTTAGGTGTTTTGCTAGGTATTTTAGGGATTTCACTTTTTCTAGCTGTTTCTATGGGGTCTGTTGCGATTGATCTAGGAGATACCTATCGGATCATTTTGAGCAGATTGGGATTTCCTCTTGAGATAGGAGAGGTTTCCAAGTCTACTCTTGCCATTGTATGGAACATGAGATTCCCCCGAGTATTGTTAGGTCTGATAGTAGGGGCTGGTCTTTCTATGTGTGGTAGCGTGATGCAGTCTACAGTGAACAATCCCATCGCAGAGCCTTATGTCTTAGGAATTTCTGCGGGTGCAACTCTAGGGGCAACTTTGAGCATCATTCTTGGTTTAAAAGTGATGATTAGCCTTGGAGCTTTCCTTGGAGCTATTTTGGCAACAATCGCTGTCCTTATCATTGCCTCTATGCAGGGAAGGATGACGACTTCTAGTCTGATTTTATCAGGAACGGTGGTCAACGCTCTCTTTCTAGCCTTTTCCAACTTTATTATCTCAGTTGGCGCTAATGCGGACAGTGTGATGACCATTAAGTTTTGGACCATGGGATCGCTTGCCGGGACTACTTGGGCAGACTTGGTTCTGCCAACTATAGTAGTAGGAATGGTCTTTCTATTTTTCGCTACTCAGTATCGTGTTTTTAATGCGATGATGATGGGAGATGAGGCTGCTTTAACTTTGGGAATTCCCTTACGCTTCTATTGGTATCTTTATGTGACCATGGTGGCTGTGCTGACAGCTGTCTTGGTGGCAACTTGTGGGATTATTGGATTTGTTGGACTGATTACTCCACATTTAGCTCGAGGGTTAGTAGGAACGAATTACAGGAGACTTTTTCCTGTTGCGACCTTGCTGGGTGCCCTCTTTGTCATCTGGGCAGATGTACTCTCTCGTGTCATCATTCCAAACGCTGAGTTGCCGATTGGTATTTTCACAGCCTTAGTAGGTGCTCCCTTCTTTATCTACATTGTTGGAGGTAGGCGAAGGGAGGTGAGGGCCTGATATGGACTTGATTTGTCAGGATGTCCACTTTGGACTAGGAGAGAAAAAAATCCTCAAAGGAGTTTCTCTTAAGGTTGAGGGGCATCAATTTCATACGATATTAGGGCCAAATGGAAGTGGAAAAACCAGCCTGCTTAAACTCCTCTATCGTCAGGAAAAGGCGGACAAAGGCTTGATAAGCTTAGATGGAAAGCCTTTGGAACATTGGTCACTCAAAGAAACAGCTAAGCAGATGGCGGTCGTCACCCAGTTTAATCAATTGCAGTTTGATTGTACAGTTGAGGAAATCGTCTTGCTGGGAAGGACTCCACACCTCTCTTTTTTACAGAAGGAAAAGGAAAGGGATTATGCCCTCGTTCAAGATGCTCTCGTCAAGGTGGATATGCTTGAGAAGAAAACTCGTCTCTATTCGTCTCTTTCAGGTGGGGAGAAACAGCGAGTCTTATTAGCACGCGCCTTGGCGCAAGAACCGACTCTCTTGCTCCTGGACGAGCCAACCAATCACCTGGATATCAAGTACCAGTTAGACTTGCTGGCCATTGTGAAGAATCTCAAGGTCAATGTTCTAGCTGTCCTGCATGATATTCAACTTGCTTGTCGCTATTCGGATTATCTCTATCTGATGAAAGAGGGGGAAATCCTTTACCAAGGGACTCCAAAGGAGACCATCACCCCTGAGTCATTGCAAACTGTATACGGAGTTCAAAGTCAGGTGACTTGGACCGAGGATCAGCAAGCCATGATTCACTATTTATAAAAGTAAAAAGGAAAATAAGATGAAAAAAACACTAAGCATTTTACTCGTAACAGTAGCTACCTTAACCATGGCAGCTTGTGGCAACACTACTACAGAAAAAGCTACCACGCAGTCTAGCACAGAAACAAGTCAAAAGGCCAGCACAGAGACGACTTATCCGTTAACGGTTAAAACCTATGATGTTAAGGGAAATGAAGTCGAACAAGTCTTTGACAAGGCACCTGAAAAAGTTATCACCAACAATCTTTCAACAACTGAAATCTTATTGGAGTTAGGCTTGAAGGATAAAATTGCTGGCATGCTCAACCCTGACAATGCTGTAACAGACAAATACAAGGACGCGATTGCGACCATTCCTCAAATCGGTGATAAAAAAACAGTCTCTCAAGAGACAGTCCTTTCTTATGAGCCAGATGCGGTGATGGGTCGAAACATGATGTTTTCAGAAAAATCCTTGGGAACAGTTAGCACTTGGAATGAAAACAAAATCCCAGTCTATACGCAAAAAGCTTCTCTCTCAACGATTCAGCAAGATTTAGGAAATATCGTAGAAGATGTCAAAAATCTTGGAATGATTTTCAATGTTCAGGACAAGGCCAATGAATACGCAGCCCAATTACAAGCTAAAATTGACGCTGTTAAGAAAGCAAATCCAACAAGCCAAGGTGAAAAGAAAAAGGCTTTGATTATGGTTGCTTATAATGACGAAACCTTCGGTGCTTACAAGTCTGCTTTGCAAGAGAGCCTTCTAAATCAACTTGGTTATACCAACGTTGCAACGGGAACATCAGGTTTGACCTTGGAAAATCTCGTGTCAATGGATCCTGAGTTGATTATCTATGTAACCAGCGACCGCAATAAAAAATTGGATGCTAACGCAGTAGAGTTGATGAAGGCAAATGAAGTTTTGGAAAATGTTCCTGCTATTAAGAATCAAAAAATCATGACCATTTCTTACGATGAGTTAATGGACTATGGTCCAGCAGTGATTGATTCCCTTGAGAAAATCAATGACTTTATCAATAAATAATGAGTTTGACTGGGAAGGGATCCAAGTCAAGGTCAGCCTTCCTTCGACTTATGATCCCAACCAAACCTATCCAGCTGTTCTCTTGAATGATGGAAACTTGGATTTCCTATCTTCCCTTTCTGAATCTGTGATTTTAGTGGGCTTGACCTCTAAAAATCGCCTAGATGACTACACACCCTGGAAGGCCTCTGCTCTGAGAGAGGGGGCTCCGGATTTTGGCGGTCAGGCAAATACCTATCATAGTCATTTATTTGGAGGTCTTTTAGATAAGTTGCAGTCGCTTTATCGTCTGGACAAAAATCGCCTTGCCTATGGAGGGTACTCACTAGGTGGTTTGGCAGCAGTATACAGTCTTTTCCATTTTGACAAGTTCTCCTGTATCTTCTCTATCTGCGGTTCCTTTTGGTATCCTGATTTTACGACTTATTGCAGGGATGAAAAGGTGAAAAATTTGGACTGTTTGTTGTATTTACAGAATGGTCAAACAGAAGGAGCCCATCATACCAATCGTCTGGCTCAAGCACCAGTTTATGCTGAGCAGATTCATACCAGTCTTCAGCAACATTATCCGACTGGTCAGTTTGTCTTTGATCCTTACGGGCATCATGAGCAAGTGGCTGAGCGATTTCTAGCCTTTTCCAACTGGTTGTCCCAAAAATGGAAAATTGCATAAAAGAAATATCCCTTGGCTTTTGCCAAGGGATAATTGTATTTTTTAACCAAGTTTCTCTCTCTTCTTATCTGGATTCCAGATAAAGCTTGCGATAAAGCTAAAGATAATCGTTAGGATACCAACAAACACTGCAAGGATAAGGGCAGGGATGCGGACAAACCACCAGAGTGGGTTTGGTTTTTTATCATTGTGCCATTGCTTGGTTTCTTCGTCCAAACGTTGGAATTCTGCTTGGATACGGTCTGCAACCATTTCAATCCCTTCATCATTCATTTTCTTGATGTCTGAGATATCGATAGGATTTCCAAAGTTCATATCGACACGTTCACGGCTAATCAAGCCTTTCAAGGTCATAGGACCGGTGTAGGTAACAGGCATGATACGGACTTTGGCCATCTTGGCAATCAGGGCTACGCCACCCTTGACATCGTTTGAGTGACGGCTCCCACTTGGAAACATGATGAGAGAGCGGTCGCTTTTTTTGAGGACGTTGATAGGGTACTTGATGGCAGAGGCATTAGGTTTTTCTCGGTCGATAGGAAAGGCGCCACACATACGGATCCACCAGCCAAAGATACGGTTGTTAAACAGCTCTTTTTTGGCCATAAAGATGAACTGTTTTGGCTTGGTCGCAAAGGCCATGTAAACAGGATCCCACCAGGTACGGTGAGGTGCGACGAGGATATAGTTTTCGTCTCGGCTAGGGATTTTATCAGTATTGTGATAGTGGGCATTGCCATTGATGGACCACAAGATCAGCATGACTAGTCCACGCAAATAAGTATAAAACATGAGATCTCCTTCGATTGTATTGCTTTTATTATTATACCTTATCAAAAGACTGCTGGCAAACTTTTTCAGTTATCAGCTAACAGTTTTAGATGGGATTAGAATTCTTTTAAAAAAAATGATATGATAGAGTTTATGGATAAAAATAAGATAATGGGATTAACCCAAAGAGAAGTCAAGGAAAGACAGGCTCAAGGTTTGGTCAATGACTTTACCGCTTCGGCCAGTACCAGTACTTGGCAAATCATCAAACGAAATGTTTTTACACTTTTTAACGCATTAAACTTTGTTATTGCTCTAGCGCTGGCCTTTGTGCAGGCTTGGAGCAATCTGGTTTTCTTTGCCGTTATCTGCTTTAACGCTTTTTCTGGGATTGTGACTGAGCTACGGGCCAAACACATGGTGGACAAGCTCAATCTCATGACCAAGGAAAAGGTCAAAACCATTCGTGATGGTCAAGAAGTTGCTCTCGATCCAGAAGAGTTGGTTCTAGGAGATGTCATTCGTTTGTCTGCTGGAGAGCAGATTCCTAGTGATGCTCTGGTTCTGGAAGGATTTGCGGAAGTCAATGAAGCTATGTTGACGGGTGAGAGTGATTTGGTGCAAAAAGAAGTGGATGTCTTGCTTTTATCAGGGAGTTTCCTAGCCAGTGGCGCAGTTTTGGCTCAAGTCCACCATGTCGGGGCAGAAAACTATGCTGCCAAACTCATGCTGGAAGCTAAGACAGTGAAACCAATCAACTCCCGTATCATGAAATCGCTAGACAAGCTAGCTGGTTTTACTGGGAAAATTATCATTCCCTTTGGTCTAGCTCTCTTGTTAGAAGCCTTGATGTTAAAAGGCTTGCCCCTCAAGTCATCCGTTGTAAATTCGTCAACAGCCCTTTTGGGAATGTTGCCTAAGGGAATCGCCCTTTTGACCATTACTTCGCTCTTGACTGCGGTGATTAAGCTGGGCTTGAAAAAGGTCTTGGTGCAGGAGATGTACTCTGTCGAGACCTTGGCGCGCGTGGATATGCTCTGTCTGGACAAAACGGGCACCATCACCCAAGGAAAGATGCAGGTGGAGGCGGTTCTTCCTCTGACGGAAACTTATGATGATGAGGCTATTACTAACATTCTGACCAGCTACATAGCTCATAGTGAGGATAAAAATCCAACAGCCCAAGCCATTCGCCAGCGTTTCCAAGGTCAGGTTTCCTATCCTATGCTTTCGAATCTTCCTTTCTCAAGCGACCGTAAGTGGGGAGCTATGGAGTTGGAAGATTTGGGAACTGTTTTCTTAGGAGCGCCCGAGATGTTGTTGGACAATGAAGTCCCTGAAGCCAGAGAGGCTCTAGAGAGAGGTTCACGTGTCTTGGTATTAGCCCTTAGTCAGGAAAAACTAGACCACCACAAACCACAGAAACCATCTGATATTCAGGCCCTGGCCTTGCTGGAAATCTTGGATCCGATTCGAGAAGGAGCAGCTGAGACACTAGACTATCTTCGTTCCCAGGAAGTAGGCCTCAAGATTATCTCTGGTGATAATCCAGTCACGGTTTCCAGCATTGCCCAAAAGGCTGGTTTTGCAGACTATCACAGCTATGTAGATTGCTCAAAAATCACGGATGAGGAATTGATTGCCATGGCTGAAGAGACAGCTATTTTCGGTCGTGTTTCCCCTCATCAAAAGAAACTCATCATCCAAACGCTGAAAAAAGCAGGGCATACAACGGCAATGACAGGGGATGGTGTCAATGATATCCTAGCTCTCCGCGAAGCAGATTGTTCGATCGTTATGGCTGAAGGAGATCCTGCGACTCGTCAGATTGCTAATCTGGTTCTCTTGAACTCTGACTTTAATGATGTTCCTGAGATTCTCTTTGAAGGTCGTCGTGTGGTCAATAACATTGCCCATATTGCACCGATTTTCTTGATAAAGACAATCTATTCCTTCTTGCTCGCTGTCATCTGTATCGCCAGTGCTCTTCTAGGACGGTCTGAGTGGATTTTGATTTTCCCCTTCATTCCAATCCAGATTACCATGATTGACCAGTTCGTGGAAGGGTTCCCGCCATTTGTTCTGACTTTTGAGCGAAATATCAAACCAGTCGAAGCAAACTTCCTCAGAAAATCCATGCTTCGTGCCCTACCAAGCGCACTGATGGTTGTGTTCAGCGTTCTTTTTGTGAAAATTTTTGGAGCGAGTCAAGGTTGGTCTGAGTTAGAAATCTCAACCCTACTCTATTATCTCTTGGGGTCTATCGGTTTCTTATCTGTATTTAGAGCCTGCATGCCATTTACCCTCTGGCGTGTCCTCTTGATTGTCTGGTCAGTAGGTGGTTTCCTAGCCACAGCTCTCTTCCCAAGAATCCAGAAACTGCTTGAAATTTCGACACTTACAGGACAAACACTGCCTGTTTATGGGGCCATGATGTTGGTCTTTACCGTGATTTTCATTCTAACCAGTCGTTACCAAGCTAGAAAATAAAGAAAGACTGCAATCTGTGGATTGCGGTCTTTTTAGGTGCAAGATTGCTAGCTGATACTCAATGAAAATCAAAGAGCAAACTAGGAAACTAGCCGCAGGCTGTACTTGAGTACGGCAAGGCGACGTTGACGCGGTTTGAATTTGATTTTTGAAGAGTATGAAATGTGGTATAATAAGAGGTAACAGAGTTTTGGAAAGTGAGAGAAGATGATTTCAAAGAGATTAGAATTGGTGGCGTCCTTTGTGCCCCAAGGTGCTGTGTTACTAGATGTGGGGAGTGACCATGCTTATCTGCCTATCGAGTTGGTCGAGAGAGGGCAAATTGAAGGTGCCATTGCAGGCGAAGTGGTGGTTGGTCCCTACCAGTCTGCGGTCAAAAATGTAGAGGCTCACGGTCTAAAGGAGAAAATCCAAGTCCGTTTAGCCAATGGTTTGGCATCTTTTGAAGAATCTGATCAAGTATCGGTCATCACTATTGCTGGTATGGGCGGGCGCTTGATTGCAACGATCCTAGAAGAAGGCTTGGACAAGCTTGCGAATGTAGAACGTTTAATCCTCCAGCCCAATAATCGTGAAGACGACTTGCGCATCTGGCTACAAGACCACGGTTTTCAAATCGTAGCAGAAAGCATCCTAGAAGAAGCTGGCAAGTTTTATGAAATTCTAGTTGTGGAAGCAGGACAAATGAAGCTATCAACCAGTGATGTTCGCTTTGGACTTTTCTTGTCCAAAGAAGTCAGCTCAGTCTTTATCAAAAAATGGCAAAAAGAAGCTACTAAGCTAGAGTTCGCTCTTAGCCAAATCCCAGAAAAAAATCTGGAGGAACGTCAAGTTCTAGTAGATAAAATTCAAGCCATCAAGGAGGTGCTCCATGTTAGCAAGTGAAGTAATTAACGCATATGAAGCCTTTTGCCCTCAGGAATTTTCAATGGAGGGAGATAGCCGTGGCCTGCAAATTGGAACTTTGGACAAGGATATCCAAAGGGTCATGGTTGCCCTTGATATTCGTGAAGAGACGGTGGCAGAGGCTATTGAAAAGGGTGTGGATTTGATTATCGTCAAGCACGCGCCAATTTTCCGTCCCATCAAGGACTTGGTAGCCAGCCGTCCGCAAAATCAGATTTACATCGACCTTATCAAGCATGACATCGCCGTTTATATCAGTCACACCAATATTGACATCGTTGAGAATGGTCTCAATGACTGGTTCTGCCAGATGCTAGGCATTGAGGAGACGACTTATCTCCAGGAAACAGGTCCAGAACGTGGGATTGGGCGTATTGGTGACATTCAACCACAGACTTTTGGAGCATTTGCTCAGCATATCAAGCAAGTCTTTGGTCTAGATAGCCTTCGAATGGTGCATTATCAAGAGAGTGATTTGCAGAAGCCTATTTCAAGAGTGGCCATCTGTGGCGGTAGTGGTCAATCTTTCTATAAGGATGCTTTAGCTAAGGGGGCAGATGTCTACATTACTGGTGACATCTACTACCACACTGCCCAGGATATGTTGTCTGATGGCCTGTTGGCATTGGATCCAGGTCACTATATAGAAGTGCTTTTTGTGGAAAGAGTCGCAGCACTTCTTACTCAATGGAAGGAAGAGAAAGGCTGGGACATTGATATTTTACCTAGTCAAGCATCGACCAATCCTTTCCACCATATCTAGTTAGAAAGTGAAGACAATGAAAAAAGTTGCCATTATTGGAGCAGGGATTGTAGGGGCAACTGCTGCCTACTACCTTTCTAAAGAAAGTGACCTAGAGGTGACCGTTTTTGACCATGGACAAGGTCAGGCTACCAAAGCAGCAGCGGGAATTATCAGTCCTTGGTTTTCCAAACGCCGTAATAAAGCCTGGTACAAGATGGCGCGCTTGGGAGCTGACTTTTATGTGGATTTGTTGGCTGATTTAGAAAAGTCTGGTCAGGAAATCGACTTTTACCAACGCTCAGGAGTTTTTCTCTTGAAAAAGGATGAATCCAAACTAGAAGAACTTTATGAACTAGCCCTCCAGCGTAGAGAAGAATCTCCCTTGATAGGCCAGTTAGATGTTCTGAATCAAGCATCTGCCGATGAATTATTCCCTGGTTTGCAGGGATTCGACCGCCTGCTCTATGCTTCTGGTGGAGCGAGAGTAGATGGTCACCTCTTAGTAACTCGTTTGCTAGAAGCCAGTCAAGTCAAGCTGGTCAAAGAAAAAGTGAGTCTGACACCTTTAGCATCCGGCTATCAGATTGGTGAAGACTTGTTTGATCAGGTTATTTTAGCGACGGGAGCTTGGTTGGGTGACATTTTGGAGCTTTTAGGGTATGAGGTAGATGTTCGTCCCCAAAAGGGACAGCTCCGAGATTATCAACTCTCCGAAGACCTAGCATCTTACCCTGTTGTCATGCCGGAAGGAGAGTGGGATTTGATCCCTTTTGCAGGTGGGAAATTGTCTTTAGGAGCTACCCATGAAAACGACATGGGATTTGACTTGACGGTGGATGAAACCTTGCTCCAGCAAATGGAGGATGCGGCCTTGCCTCACTATCCAGCCTTGGCAGGAGCGAAATCATCGGGTGAGCGTGTGGGAATTCGTGCTTACACCAGTGATTTCTCGCCTTTCTTTGGGGAAGTACCTGGCTTAGCAGGTGTCTATGCGGCTAGTGGCCTAGGTTCATCAGGCCTCACAACTGGGCCTATCATTGGTTACCACTTAGCTCAACTGATCCAAGACAAGGAATTGACCTTGGACCCAGTAAACTATCCAATTGCAAACTATGTCAAACGAGTAAAAAGCGAATGATACTCAATGAAAATTAAAGAGCAAGCTAGGAAGCTAGCCACAGGCTGCTCAAAGCACTGTTTTGAGGCTGTGGATAGAGCTGATGAAGTCAGCTCAAAACACTGTTTTGAGGTTGTGGATAGAACTGACGAAGTCAGTAACCATACCAACCCACGGCAAGGCGAAGCTAACGTGGCTTGAAGAGATTTTCGAAGAGTATAAGCATTTTACTGAAATTTTAGCAGATAGTTTAGGATGTCAAATGACATTCCCTATCAAAAATGATAAAATAAGAAAAAATAATCCGAGAATCGAGGAAGAAAGATGCAAGAAAAGATTTTGGTAACTGGTGGTGCTGGATTTATCGGAACCCACACTGTTATTGAGTTGATCCAAGCAGGTCATCAAGTGGTTGTGGTGGATAATCTTGTCAATAGCAATCGTAAAAGTTTAGAAGTTGTTGAAAGAATCACAGGAGTTGAGATTCCTTTTTATGAGGCAGATATCCGTGACACAGATACACTCAGAGATATTTTCAAGCAGGAAGAACCGACTGGTGTCATTCACTTTGCGGGTTTGAAGGCTGTTGGTGAATCAACCCGTATCCCTCTTACCTACTATGACAACAATATCGCAGGAACTGTCAGCCTTCTAAAAGCCATGGAAGAAAATAACTGTAAGAACATCATCTTCAGTTCTTCTGCGACAGTTTACGGAGACCCTCATACAGTTCCAATCTTAGAAGATTTCCCACTTTCAGTGACCAATCCATATGGTCGTACTAAGCTCATGCTAGAGGAAATTTTGACGGATATCTACAAGGCAGACTCAGAATGGAACGTGGTATTACTTCGTTACTTTAACCCAATCGGAGCGCATGAAAGTGGAGACCTAGGAGAAAATCCAAATGGAATTCCAAACAATCTCTTACCTTATGTTTCACAAGTAGCAGTTGGCAAACTAGAGCAAGTGCAAGTATTTGGAGATGATTACGATACAGAAGATGGAACTGGTGTTCGTGACTATATCCATGTCGTAGACCTGGCCAAAGGTCACGTTGCAGCTTTGAAAAAACTCCAAAAAGGTTCAGGTCTTAATGTTTATAACCTTGGAACTGGGAAAGGTTACTCCGTTCTTGAAATTATTCAAAACATGGAAAAAGCAGTGGGACGTCCTATTCCTTACCGCATCGTAGAACGCCGCCCAGGTGATATAGCTACCTGCTACTCAGACCCAGCAAAAGCCAAAGCAGAACTGGGCTGGAAAGCAGAACTCGACATCGCCCAAATGTGTGAAGACGCATGGCGTTGGCAAAGCAAGCATCCAAATGGATTTGAAGACTAAGATGATGATTTCAATCATTGTCCCATGTCTAAACGAAGAGGAAGTACTTCCTCTTTTTTATCAGTCTGTGGAAGCTCTGCTTCCTGACTTGGGAGCAGAGGTCGAATATGTCTTTGTAGACGATGGCTCAAGCGATGGGACTTTAGAGCTTTTAAAGACCTATCGGGAGCAAAATCCTGCGGTCCGTTATGTCTCATTCTCACGAAATTTTGGGAAAGAGTCAGCCTTATACGCAGGCTTGCAGCATGCAACTGGAGACTTGGTGGTCGTGATGGATGCAGACCTTCAGGATCCTCCTAGTATGCTACTTGAGATGAAGGCCTTACTAGACCAGAATGCAGACTTAGACTGTGTTGGGACACGGAGAACTAGTCGGGAGGGAGAACCCTTTTTCCGTAGTCTCTGTGCGAACCTCTTTTACCGCCTCATGCAAAAAATTAGCCCAGTAGCCTTGCCCTCAGGTGTCCGTGATTTTCGCATGATGAGAAGGTCTGTAGTAGATGCTATTTTAACCCTGACCGAATCCAATCGTTTTTCTAAAGGACTCTTTGCCTGGGTGGGTTTTAAAACGCACTATCTGGACTATCCAAACGTTGAACGACAGGCTGGCAAGACCAGTTGGAGTTTTAGACAACTCTTTTTCTACTCGATTGAAGGGATTCTTAACTTTTCAGATTTTCCCTTGAGTATAGCCTTTGTAGCGGGACTCCTATCTTGTTTTCTTTCTTTTGTGATGACTGTTTTTGTAGTGTTTCGGACTCTTATTCTGGGAAATCCGACATCTGGTTGGACGTCTTTGATGGCTGTCATTCTCTTTCTTGGAGGGATTCAACTCCTGACGATTGGGATTCTCGGTAAGTATATTAGTAAGATTTATCTAGAAACCAAAAAAAGACCACTCTATCTCGTCAAAGAAAAAAGTGACCTTTCTGTTATTGAAGGAAAAAATAACCAAAAAAGACTATAATTTTACCTAGAAATATGCTAAACTAGTAAGTGTGGGAAAAATGAGAAAAAATCAATTATATTTATTCCCTGCTTCCTACGATGGATCTTTTAGAAGTGCTCTTGTAGGACAATTTTTGATGGCCTCCAGAACATCGCTGGTCTCAGCGATTTCTCTTTGCAATTCAACTGGATCATCGTAAAATCGAACGATTCCATTATCATGGTAATCGAAGAGTTCAGAATAGGTTTGGCAAAGCCCGCAGGCAATGCACCGTTCGGGTATAAGTGTGACTTTCATATTTATATTGTAATAAGAAAATGTAAAAAAAACAAGGAGTAAGGTATGGAAAAAGAACCGTGGCAAGAAGATATTTACGAAAACAATGAGGAAGAAACAAGATCAGAGCGTCGACACCGGAAACAAAAAGGGAAAGGCGTTGTTGCGAATCGTGTCTTAACGGTTCTAGCCAGCCTCTTCTTTGTAATTGTTGTAGCGATGGTAGTTGTATTGATTTACCTATCAACCGGTGGAAGCAATCGTACATCATCTTTGAAGGACTTCTATGATGCATCGTCTCCTTCTACAAGTTCAAGTTCTAAAGTGGAAGAATCATCATCTTCAAGTAGCAAGGTAGAGGAAACAGCTTCTTCTGAATCAACACCTTCACAGAGCAGTTCGGAAGAACATACTACAGAGGGTGAAGGAACACTTACAGTACAGCCTGGAGAGGGAGAAGCAGCTCTTGCTCAACGTGCAGGGATTTCCATTGCCCAGCTAGAAGCCCTAAATCCTTCTCACATGTCATCTGGATCTTGGTTTGCCAACCCAGGTGATGTGATTAAGACAAGATAGGAGTCGGTCATGAAGACAATTCAAATTGCTATCGATGGTCCAGCTTCGAGTGGCAAGAGTACGGTCGCAAAGATTGTCGCTAAGGATTTTGGATATACTTATCTCGATACAGGTGCTATGTACCGTGCTGCGACTTATATAGCGCTCAAGCACCAGTTGAATGCAGAAAATGTAGACCAACTTCTTGAGCTTCTTAACCAACACCCCATTAGTTTTGGACGTTCAGAAACAGGTGAGCAACTTGTTTTTGTAGGAGATGTTGATATTACCCATCCGATTCGTGAAAATGAAGTGACCAACAAGGTTTCAAGCATCGCTGCCATTCCTGAGGTGCGTGAGAAACTGGTTTCGCTCCAGCAAGAGATTGCTCAGCAAGGTGGTATCGTCATGGATGGGCGTGATATCGGGACAGTTGTTTTACCACAAGCTGAACTCAAGATTTTCTTAGTGGCTTCTGTTGAAGAAAGAGCAGAGCGTCGTTACAAGGAAAATATTGCTAAAGGGATTGAAACAGACCTTGAAACGTTGAAAGAAGAGATTGCTGAGCGTGACTACAAGGATAGTCACCGTGAAACCTCACCTCTCAAACAGGCTGAGGATGCAGTTTACCTTGACACAACTGGACTAAGTATCCAAGAAGTGGTTGAAAAAATCGAATCAGAAGCAAAAAAATATATGTCCTAGGGACGATAGGAGCAGGCTGAATGAAGCCTGCTCCTTTTCTCTCTTTTGCGCGCGTTTCAAAACAGCCTTTTTGGGAGAATTTTGATAAAATAGTAGTATCAATAAAAAGGACGGAAGCATGACAAAGAAAATCATAGCCATTTGGGCCCAAGATGAAAAAGGTGTGATTGGGAAAGAAAATCGTCTCCCTTGGCATTTGCCAGCAGAGTTGCAACATTTTAAGGAAACAACTTTAAATCATGCTATACTGATGGGTCGAGTGACCTTTGATGGCATGGGACGTCGTCTGCTTCCAAAACGGCAAACCTTGATTTTAACGCGCAATAGCGAAGAAGTCATAGATGGGGCGCTCGTATTTCAAGATGTGGAGTCTGTTTTAGCGTGGTATCAGAGTCAGGGAAAAAATCTCTATATCATTGGCGGAAAACAGATTTTTCAGGCTTTTGAGCCCTATTTAGATGAAATCATCGTGACACAGATTCATGCTCAGGTGGAGGGAGACACCTATTTCCCTGAGGATTTTGACTTGTCTCTTTTTGAGACAGTCGCAAGCAAATCTTATGAGCGAGATGAGAAAAACAACTATGATTTCACCATCCAATACCGAAAGAGAAAGGAAGTCTAATGGAGCGCAGTATATTTGGATTTTTTACAGCTTTTTTGTGTGTGATCTGTATTTTGACTGGAGCACAGGCTTTTCGTAAGAAGCGCTATGGACTGTCTGCCTTACTCTGGTTGAATGCTTTTACCAATCTGGTCAATAGTGTCCACGCTTTTTATATGACCTTATTTTAGATAGAATGATAAATTAGAATGGAAGGAAATCATGCCTACAAATAGGAAAAATGATATGATGGTTTATTGCTCATTTTGTGGCAAAAGCCAAGAAGAAGTAAAGAAAATAATCGCTGGGAATAATGCCTTTATCTGTAATGAATGTGTGGAATTGGCCCAGGAAATCATTCGGGAGGAGTTGGCTGAGGAAGTCTTGGCAGACTTGTCTGAAGTACCAAAACCAATCGAGCTCCTCAATATCTTGAACCACTATGTTATCGGTCAAGATCGTGCCAAACGTGCCTTGGCAGTGGCAGTTTACAACCACTACAAACGCATCAATTTCCACGATACGCGTGAAGAGTCAGAAGATGTGGATTTGCAGAAGTCAAACATCTTGATGATTGGCCCAACTGGTTCTGGGAAAACTTTCTTGGCCCAAACCTTGGCTAAGAGCTTAAATGTGCCTTTTGCTATCGCAGATGCGACAGCTCTGACTGAGGCTGGTTATGTGGGTGAGGACGTGGAAAACATCCTCCTCAAACTCTTGCAGGCTGCTGACTTTAACATCGAACGTGCAGAGCGTGGAATTATCTACGTGGATGAAATTGACAAGATTGCCAAGAAGAGCGAGAACGTGTCTATCACACGTGATGTTTCGGGTGAAGGGGTACAACAAGCTCTTCTCAAGATTATCGAGGGAACTGTCGCTAGCGTACCGCCTCAAGGTGGACGCAAACATCCGCAACAAGAGATGATTCAGGTAGATACCAAGAATATCCTCTTCATCGTGGGTGGTGCCTTTGATGGTATCGAAGAAATCGTTAAACAGCGTCTGGGTGAAAAAGTCATCGGATTTGGTCAAAATAACAAGGCGATTGATGAAAATAGCTCTTACATGCAAGAAATCATCGCAGAAGATATTCAAAAATTCGGTATTATCCCTGAGTTGATTGGACGCTTGCCGGTCTTTGCTGCTCTTGAGCAATTGACGGTCGATGACTTGGTTCGCATCTTGAAAGAACCAAGAAATGCCTTGGTGAAACAATACCAAACCTTACTTTCTTATGATGACGTTGAGTTGGAATTTGACGACGAAGCCCTTCAAGAGATTGCTAATAAAGCCATCGAACGCAAAACTGGTGCGCGTGGTCTTCGCTCAATCATTGAAGAAACCATGCTAGATGTTATGTTTGAAGTGCCAAGTCAGGAAAATGTGAAATTGGTCCGCATCACAAAAGAAGCTGTTGATGGAACGGAAAAACCAATCCTAGAAACAGCCTAGAGGTGACTATGGAAATCAATACACACAATGCTGAAATCCTGCTCAGTGCGGCAAACAAGTCTCACTATCCGCAGGATGAACTGCCAGAGATTGCCCTAGCAGGGCGTTCAAATGTTGGCAAGTCTAGCTTTATCAACACCATGCTCAACCGCAAAAATCTGGCTCGTACATCAGGAAAACCTGGGAAAACCCAGCTACTCAACTTTTTTAACATTGATGACAAGATGCGTTTTGTGGATGTACCAGGTTATGGCTATGCCCGCGTTTCTAAAAAGGAACGTGAAAAATGGGGGCGCATGATTGAGGAGTATTTGACCACTCGGGAAAATCTCCGTGCCGTGGTCAGTCTGGTGGATCTCCGCCACGACCCGTCAGCAGATGATGTACAGATGTATGAATTTCTCAAGTATTATGAGATTCCGGTTATCATCGTTGCGACTAAGGCAGATAAGATTCCCCGTGGTAAGTGGAACAAGCACGAATCAGCAATTAAAAAGAAATTAAACTTTGACCCAAGTGACGACTTCATCCTCTTTTCATCTGTCAGCAAGGCAGGGATGGATCAGGCTTGGGATGCAATATTAGAAAAATTGTGAGGGAAAGAAATGGCAAAAACAATTCATACAGACAAAGCTCCAAAGGCTATCGGACCTTATGTTCAAGGGAAAATCGTTGGCAATCTTTTGTTTGCTAGCGGTCAAGTTCCCCTATCTCCTGAAACTGGAGAAATTGTAGGAAAAACAATCCAAGAACAGACAGAACAAGTCTTGAAAAATATCGGTGCTATTTTGGCAGAAGCAGGAACAGACTTTGACCATGTTGTTAAAACAACTTGCTTCTTGAGCGATATGAATGACTTTGTTCCTTTTAACGAGGTTTACCAGACTGCCTTTAAAGAGGAATTTCCAGCTCGTTCAGCTGTAGAGGTTGCACGTCTTCCTCGTGATGTAAAAGTCGAAATTGAAGTGATCGCAGAGATTGGATAAGCTAGTTGAAGTTTGGCTCTGCCAAACTTTTTTTGATATAAGGAGAGATAGATGACAAAGAAACAACTTCACCTGGTGATTGTGACAGGGATGAGTGGCGCAGGGAAAACAGTAGCCATTCAGTCCTTCGAAGATTTGGGATATTTTACCATTGACAATATGCCGCCAGCCCTCTTGCCAAAGTTTTTGCAGTTGGTAGAGACCAAGGATGATGACCATAAGTTAGCCCTAGTAGTCGATATGCGTAGTCGTTCCTTCTTTTCAGAGATTCAGGCTGTTTTGGATGAATTGGAAAACCAAGATGATTTGGACTTCAAAATCCTCTTTTTAGACGCAGCAGATAAGGAATTGGTAGCCCGTTACAAGGAAACCAGACGGAGTCACCCACTTGCTGCAGATGGTCGAATTTTAGATGGCATTAAGCTGGAACGTGAACTTTTGGCACCTTTGAAAAACATGAGCCAAAATGTGGTGGATACGACAGAACTCACCCCACGTGAACTTCGTAAAACCATTGCTGAGCAATTTTCAGACCAAGAACAAGCCCAGTCTTTCCGTATCGAGGTCATGTCTTTTGGATTCAAGTATGGTATTCCTATCGATGCAGACTTGGTCTTTGATGTCCGTTTTTTGCCAAATCCATACTACCTTCCGGAACTCCGCAATCAGACAGGTGAGGATCAAGCAGTTTATGACTATGTGATGAATCATGAAGAGTCTGAAAGTTTCTATCAGCACTTACTCGCTTTGATTGAACCCATTTTGCCAAGTTACAAAAAAGAAGGCAAGTCTGTTTTAACCATTGCAGTAGGATGTACAGGTGGACAGCACCGTAGTGTTGCCTTTGCAAAACGAATCGCTGAGGACCTTGCTAAAAACTGGCCTGTCAATGAAAGCCATCGTGACAAAGACAGAAGAAAGGAAACGGTAAACCGTTCATGAGAAAACCAAAGATAACGGTAATTGGTGGAGGAACAGGTATCCCCGTCATTTTGAAAAGTTTGCGAGAAAAGGATGTTGAGATCGCAGCCATCGTAACGGTAGCTGATGATGGTGGATCTTCTGGTGAGCTAAGAAAGAATATCCAACAGCTGACACCACCAGGTGATCTCCGTAATGTCCTTGTGGCCATGTCGGATATGCCCAAGTTTTATGAGAAGGTTTTTCAGTACCGTTTCTCAGAAGAGGCCGGAGCATTTGCGGGTCATCCACTGGGGAATATCATCATAGCAGGGCTCTCTGAAATGCAAGGGTCCACTTATAATGCCATGCAGCTGCTAAGTCTCTTTTTCCACACAACAGGAAAAATCTACCCCTCAAGCGATCAGCCTTTGACACTGCATGCAGTCTTTAAAGATGGTTCTGAGGTGGCAGGTGAGAGCCACATTGCAGATCATCCAGGTATGATCGACCATGTCTATGTGACCAATACCTTGGATGATGAAACACCCCAAGCCAGCCGTCGAGTGGTCAATACTATCCTCGAGAGTGATATGATCGTCTTGGGGCCTGGTTCCCTCTTTACATCGATTTTGCCCAATATTGTCATTGAGGAGATTGGGCAGGCTCTCTTGGAGACTAAGGCAGAGATCGCTTACGTCTGCAATATCATGACCCAGCGTGGGGAAACAGAGTACTTTTCAGACAGTGACCACGTGGAAGTCCTCCATCGACACTTAGGTCGGCCTTTTATCGATACGGTCTTGGTGAATATCGAGAAGGTTCCTAGAGAATACATGGATACCAACCGTTTTGATGAATATTTGGTTCAGGTAGAGCATGATTTTGCTGGTCTTTGCAAGCAGGTTCCTCGTGTGATTTCATCCAACTTCCTTCGTTTGGAAAATGGAGGAGCCTTCCATGATGGCGATTTGATTGTAGACGAATTGATGCGCATCATACAGGTGAGAAAATGAGTTTTACAGTTGCAGTAAAAGAAGAAATTCTTGGTCAACACCATCTCAGTCGTCATGAATTGTCTGCCATCATCAAGATGTCTGGCAGTATCGGTCTCTCGACTTCTGGCCTGACCTTGTCTGTTGTGACTGAAAATGCTAAGTTGGCTCGGCATCTCTATGAGTCCTTTCTCCATTTTTATGAGATTAAGTCAGAAATTCGACACCATCAGAGAAGCAATCTTCGCAAGAATCGTGTCTACACGGTCTATACCGATGAGAGGGTGCAGGAGCTTTTGGCTGATTTGCGACTTGCGGATTCTTTCTTTGGTTTGGAGACAGGCATTGATCCTGATATTTTAGCAGATGAAGAAGCTGGTCGTGCTTACTTATGTGGGGCCTTTCTGGCAAATGGTAGCATCCGAGATCCGGAGTCTGGTAAGTATCAGTTGGAGATTAGTTCCGTTTATCTGGACCATGCACAAGGATTGGCCTCTCTCCTCCAGCAGTTTTTGCTGGACGCTAAGGTTATTGAGCGAAAGAAAGGTGCAGTTACCTATCTCCAGCGGGCAGAAGACATTATGGATTTCTTGATTGTGATTGGGGCCATGCAGGCGCGTGATAATTTTGAGCGCGTCAAGATTTTGCGTGAAACCCGTAATGATCTCAATCGAGCCAATAACGCTGAAACAGCCAATATCGCTCGAACGGTTTCTGCTAGTATGAAGACTATCAACAATATCAGTAAAATCAAAGATAGAATGGGTTTGGAAAATTTACCAGTGGATTTGCAGGAGGTGGCTCGCTTACGGATCCAGCACCCAGACTACTCTATCCAGCAGTTGGCGGATAGCCTGAGCAATCCCCTGACCAAAAGTGGTGTCAACCACAGACTCAGAAAAATAAACAAGATTGCAGATGAACTATAAAACCACGAATCGTTGATCCGTGGTTCTTTTATTATAAACTGGTTGAGTGTTTGGGTTGTACTTTTTGCTCAGGGTCGATGTAGTTAATGGAATTGTTGACAGCAGTTGGTGCTTCACCAAGACCTGTTGCAATCAAGTCAATCTTACCATCGTAGTAGCAGCAGTCACCGATAGCGTAAATTCCAGCTTGGCTTGACTCCTGCTTGCTATTGACAATAATCTTATGGCGGTTGAGATCTAGACCCCAGTTTTTAAGATTTCCGACAGAGGACTTGAAGCCGTAGTTGACAAAGAGGTGGTCTACCTCAATCGTTTCGGCTTCATCCGATTTGATTTTTGTGATTTCCAGTTTATCAAGTGTTTTTCCATTTCCAAGGAGTTGGCTAGGAACGAATGGTGTCTTGATAGTCACAGATGATTCTTGTAGGGCTTGCACACTGTGTTCCAAGGCACGGAAGTTATCTCGACGGTGAACAAGAGTAGTTGGGGCGATTTTTTCGAAAGCCAATGCCCAGTCAACTGCTGAGTCCCCTCCACCAAGGATGGTCACTTTCTTACCAGCGTATTGCTGGATATTGGCAACGTGGTAGTGGATATTTTCATAGTTTTCGACGCCATCTAATTCGAGCGGACGAGGTTTAAAGGCACCACCACCCATGGCAATGATGACTGTTTTGGTCAGGTGGCTGCCCTTGTTGGTTGTGATGGTAAAACCTTGATCTTGTTTCTCTATTTCAAGAACAGTTTCGTTGAGGTGAACAGGTGTGTCAAAGCCATCTAGCTGCTCAAGTAAACGCTTGGTTAACTCTTCTCCAGTTAAGTTTGAAAAACCTGGCACATCAAGGATTTGCTTTTCAGGGTAGAGGATGGCAGGCTGACCACCGAGCTGGGGAAGAGAGTCGATGATTTGGACTTTGGCTTGGCGTAGGTGAGCGTAAAAGGCAGCAAAGAGGCCGACAGGACCGCCACCTACAATGGTAATATCATAGAGTTGAGACATGATTTCTCCTTCGTTTTTTCTAGTCAGTTTATTTTATCATAATTTTGCTTAATTTAAAATGAAGTAGGATGGGGAAAAAATGAGCAGAAAATGGTATAATAGTACGGAAAGTGTTTTGACAGGGAGGAGGCCAGGGATGAATTTTCAACAATTATCCAATTTGCAATACTGGACGAGTTTGTTTTCAAGTCCTTGGACGATAGTCATCAATCTGATTGATATTTTGATTGTGACTTATATTTTGTATCATTTTACCAAAGCGATTGCAGGGACTAAAATCATGATCTTGGTTCGGGGAGTTTTGGTCTTTATTCTAGGTCAGATTCTGTCCAATATGATTGGCTTAACGACCATTTCATGGTTGATCAATCAGATTATCACCTACGGGGTTATCGCAGCGGTGGTTATCTTTTCGCCAGAGATTCGGACTGGTTTGGAGAGATTAGGTCGAGCTACTGATTTCTTCTACAATGCCCCTATTAGTGCAGAAGAGCAAATGGTTCGTGCCTTTGTCAAATCAGTCGAGTACATGAGTCCGCGTAAGATAGGTGCTCTGGTTGCTGTTCAGCGAGTGAGAACCTTGCAGGAATATATCTCTACTGGAATTCCTCTAGATGCGAAAATCTCATCCGAGTTATTGATTAATATCTTTATCCCTAATACTCCCTTGCATGATGGTGCTGTCATTATCAAGGAAGACCGGATTGCCGTCACTTCAGCCTATCTACCCCTGACCGAAGATACCGGGATTTCCAAGGAGTTTGGAACGCGTCACAGGGCGGCGATTGGTTTGTCGGAAGTGTCAGATGCTCTTACCTTTGTGGTTTCGGAAGAAACGGGTGGAATCTCAATCACCTATAATGGAGTCTTTAAGCATGATTTGACCTTGGAAGAGTTTGAATCGGAGTTAAGAAGAATCTTACTTCCAAAATCAGAGAAAAAGCAAGGTCTGAAAGAGCGCTTGCTAGGAGGATTGAAACATGAGAAAAAATAGTCTATACATCATTTCTTCCTTCTTTTTCGCCTGCATTCTCTTTATCTATGCAACATTGACAAACTATCAGAATAGCAACAGTGCCAGACAGGTGCGGACGGAGACTTATACAAACACAGTTCTTAATGTCCCAATTGATATTCAGTATGACAGTGATCAGTATTTTATCAGTGGTTTTACATCTGAGGTGACGGTCTTTCTAACAGGCTCAAACAGAGTTGCTTTAGCGAGTGAGATGCAGGAAAGTACCCGCAAATTTAAGGTGACGGCTGATCTTTCTGATGCTAGTGTAGGAACCATCGAAGTTCCTCTGACTATTGAAAATTTACCGAGTGGTTTGACGGCTGTTGCGACACCGCAAAAGATAACAGTGAAGGTTGGTAAAAAAGCAAAACGAGACAATGTCATTGTTGTGCCGGAGATTGATCCTAGTCAGATTGATTCTCGCGTGAAAATCGATACCGTTACTGTATCAGATGAAAAAGTAACGGTTATTAGTGATGAGGAAACCCTCTCCAAAGTAGATCGTGTCATTGCCATCTTACCGACGAGTGAACGGATAACTAGAAACTACTCGTCCTCTGTTCCTCTACAAGCAGTCGATAAAAATGGAAATGTCTTACCAAGCGTCATTATGCCATTTGACACTACAATGAAAATTACAACCAAAACAGTATCGTCTAGCTCGAGTTCTTCGTCTATGACCTCATCAACAGGGTCCTCGACTAGCAGCTCGTCTTCAACGAGTTCAGAAACAAAACCAGACTCGTCTAAACAAGAATAAATAAAAAAGTAGAAAAGGATGATTAACAACATGGGTAAATATTTTGGGACCGATGGAGTCCGTGGAGAAGCAAACGTAGAACTGACGCCAGAATTGGCCTTTAAATTAGGACGTTTTGGTGGATATGTTCTTAGTCAACATGAAACGGAAGCCCCTAAAGTCTTTGTAGGACGTGATACACGTATCTCAGGAGAAATGCTAGAATCTGCCTTAGTGGCAGGTCTCCTCTCTGTAGGGATTCACGTCTACAAACTCGGTGTCCTTGCAACACCAGCAGTAGCTTATTTGGTCAAAACTGAGGGAGCCAGTGCAGGTGTCATGATTTCCGCTAGTCACAACCCAGCCCTTGATAATGGAATTAAATTCTTTGGTGGGGATGGCTTCAAACTTGATGATGAAAAAGAAGCAGAAATCGAAGCCTTGTTGGATGCTGCCGAAGACACCCTTCCTCGTCCAAGTGCCAAAGGATTGGGAACCTTGGTGGACTATCCAGAAGGTTTGCGTAAGTATGAAGGCTACCTTGTTTCAACTGGAACTCCTCTTGAAGGGATGAAAGTGGCCTTGGATACAGCTAACGGTGCAGCGTCTACGAGTGCTCGTCAAATCTTTGCAGACCTTGGGGCTCAAATAACTGTTATCGGCGAGACACCAGATGGTCTTAACATCAACTTGAATGTGGGTTCTACACATCCAGAAGCTCTTCAAGAAGTGGTCAAAGAAAGCCAGTCAGCTATTGGTTTGGCCTTTGACGGAGACAGTGACCGCTTGATTGCTGTTGATGAAAATGGCGACATCGTCGATGGTGATAAGATCATGTACATCATCGGGAAATACCTTTCTGAAAAAGGCCAGTTGGCTCAAAATACCATCGTGACAACGGTTATGTCTAACCTTGGCTTCCATAAGGCCTTGGAGAGTGCTGGTATTAACAAGGCAGTGACTGCTGTTGGTGACCGCTATGTCGTTGAAGAAATGAGAAAATCAGGCTACAACCTTGGTGGTGAACAGTCTGGTCACGTTATCTTGATGGACTACAATACAACTGGTGATGGTCAATTATCAGCTGTCCAATTGACTAAAATCATGAAAGAAACAGGCAAGAGCTTGTCTCAACTGGCATCAGAAGTGACGATTTACCCACAAAAACTGGTCAATATCCGAGTGGAAAATGCCATGAAAGAAAAAGCCATGGAAGTACCAGCCATTAAAACCATCATCGAAAAGATGGAAGAGGAAATGGCAGGGAACGGTCGTATCCTTGTCCGCCCAAGTGGAACAGAACCCCTCTTGCGTGTCATGGCAGAAGCGCCAACAACAGAAGAAGTGAACTACTACGTAGATACGATTGCTGCTGTTGTTAAAGATGAAATCGGAATTGACTAAAGCCTAGAAAACTAGATGAAATGATAAAAATGTGGTACAATTGCATAGTAAATTGTAGCAATGGGAGAGAAAAATGAATCTTAAACGAGAACAAGAATTTGTTAGCCAGTATCACTTTGATGCTCGTAACTTTGAATGGGAAAATGAAAATGGAGCTCCTGAAACCAAGGTAGACGTGAACTTTCAGTTGCTCCAACATGACCAAGAAAACCAAGTAACTTCGCTTGTTGTTATCTTGAGTTTTATGATTGTCTTTGACAAATTTGTCATCAGCGGAACAATTTCTCAAGTTAACCACGTGGAAGGTCGAATTGTCAACGAACCAAGCGAATTTAACCAAGAAGAAGTCGAAACCTTGGCACGTCCATGTTTGAACATGCTCAATCGTTTGACGTATGAAGTAACAGAAATCGCCTTGGATCTTCCAGGGATCAATTTGGAGTTTTAGTCATGAAATTAGCTGTCATTACAGATTCTTCAGCCTATTTAGAGGAGAAGACGCTGCAAAGAGAGAATCTATTTATCTTGGATATTCCTGTTAACATTGATGGGGAGGAGTATGTTGAAGGTGTCAATCTGACTGCTGAGGAATTTTATCAAAAAATGGTTCAGTCTGTAGAATTGCCTAAAACTAGCCAACCAAGTATTGCCAAATTGGATGAGATTCTTAGTTCTTTGAAAGACGAGGGTTATACCCATGTCTTGGGACTCTTTCTTTCGTCAGGAATTTCAGGCTTTTATCAGAACATCCAATACATGTTGGATGAGTATGATGGCTTGACCATTGCCTTTCCAGATACCCATATCACCAGTTCCCCTCTAGGATTTATGGTAGAGAGTGCTTTTGAATGGGCAGAACAAGGTGATGATTTTGCCCAGATTCAGGAGAAGTTGGGGATCCAAATTGCTGATAATTCAGCCTTTATCATAGTAGATGACCTCGACCACTTGGTTAAAGGAGGACGTTTGTCAAATGGGGCAGCTATCTTAGGGAATCTCCTCAGTATCAAGCCTATCCTTTACTTTAATGACCAAGGTGTGATTGAAGTTTACGAAAAAGTTCGTACGGAAAAGAAGGCAATCAAACGTTTGGTGGAAATCATCAAGGAGTTGACAAAAGATGGGGACTACCGTATAACAGTCATCCATGGCAATGCTCCTCAAAAGGCAGTGGATTTGCGCCAGCTTTTGATGGAGAGTGGTGTGACTTCTGAGATTCCAATTAATACCTTTGGGAGTGTCATTGGGACCCACCTTGGAGAAGGTAGTATCGCCTTGAGCTATACACCAATCGTCTAAATTGTTCTTACAAGCTTTGTATCTTAGCAATTGAACACGGCCTACCTGCCTCTTGAAAAAAGATGCCTGTCTTGCCTTTCGTAGAAAGTCAGCGCCATTCCTTATTTTTCATGGGCAGCTAACGTCCTTTGTATCTTGATAATTGAACACGCCTGGAACCCTGTGTGAAAAAGATAGTTCTTCCAAGGAGTAGACAATCCTTGATCGGACCTCCTATTTTCACTTTGTGTTCTTGCAGGCTTTGTATCTTAGACAGGAGTAGAGATGAGTATTCGAGTAATTATTGCCGGTTTTAAAGGAAAAATGGGTCAAGCTGCTTGCCAGATGGTCTTGGCTGATCCGGGCTTGGACTTAGTTGCAGTTTTGGATCCGTTTGAGTCTGAGTCAGAATGGCAGGGAATTCCTGTTTTCAATGATAAGGCTGACTTGGCTGGTTTTGAAGCGGATATCTGGGTAGATTTTACTACACCAGCCGTTGCCTACGAAAATACACGCTTTGCTCTTGAAAATGGCTTTGCTCCTGTCGTAGGAACAACAGGCTTTACTAGTGAAGAAATTGCAGAACTAAAAGCATTTTCTCGTGAACAAGATTTGGGTGGCTTGATTGCTCCCAACTTTGCCTTGGGAGCTGTCTTGCTTATGCAATTTGCGGCGCAGGCTGCCAAATATTTCCCAAATGTGGAGATTATCGAGCTCCATCATGACAAGAAAAAAGATGCTCCGAGTGGAACAGCCATTAAAACGGCTGAGTTGATGGCAGAAGTTCGAGAGTCTATCCAACAAGGTGCGCCTGATGAGGAAGAATTGATTGCTGGTGCCCGTGGTGCTGATTTTGATGGCATGCGGATCCACTCAGTTCGTTTGCCAGGCTTAGTAGCTCATCAAGAAGTTATCTTTGGCAATCAGGGAGAAGGATTGACCCTTCGTCATGACTCCTATGATCGCAGCTCCTTCATGACAGGGGTCAATTTGGGAATCAAAGAAGTTGTCAAGCGTCATGAGCTTGTCTATGGATTAGAACACTTATTATGAGATTAACGCAAATGCCTTCTGAATTTCAGAAGGCTTTACCAGTATTAGAAAAAATTAAAGAAGCAGGATTTGAAGCCTATTTTGTTGGGGGCTCCGTCAGAGATGCCCTCCTCAATCGTCCTATCCACGATGTGGATATTGCGACTTCTTCCTATCCAGAGGAGACCAAGCAGATTTTTCCGCGAACAGCCGATATTGGAATCGAGCACGGAACTGTCTTAGTTTTAGAAGGGGACGAGGAGTATGAGGTAACAACTTTTCGAACAGAGGATGTCTATGTGGACTATCGCAGACCCAGCGCGGTTTCCTTTGTGCGTTCGCTAGAAGAAGACCTCAAGCGCCGTGATTTCACAGTTAATGCGTTTGCCTTGGATGAGACAGGCGAAATTATTGACTTGTTCCATGGTTTAGACGATTTAGAAAACCAAGTCTTGCGAGCAGTTGGAGTGGCTAGTGAACGTTTCAACGAAGATGCTCTGCGGATTATGCGTGGTTTTCGTTTTCAGGCCAGTCTTGGTTTTAAACTTGAGCAAGAAACATTTGAAGCGATGAAGACTTTGACACCACTCTTGGAGAAAATTTCTGTGGAGCGTACCTTCGTTGAGTTTGATAAACTCTTGCTGGCACCTTTTTGGCGAGTTGGTCTGGCTTCCATGATTGAGAGTCGAGCTTATGACTATCTTCCAGATATGGCAGACAGTCGAGAAAAGCTCCAAAGATTGTTTGATTTAGAGGCGGATTTCACCTTTGAGTCTTCTGAACAAGCTTGGGCAGCTCTATTGTGGGTTTTGGAGATTAAAGATGCACAGCCATTTTTGAAGGTATGGAAAACCTCACGCCAGTTTGCCAAGCAGGTTCAGGATTTGCTGACTATTTTGGCTTTGCGAGAAGAAGGAGAGCTGAGCAAGCGTGATTGTTACCGCTTTGACTTGGATTTACTTTTACAGGCTGAAAATCTTCGTCAGGCACAAGGAAAAGAAGTCAATCCACAAGCTATCACAGAAACTTACCAAAGTTTGACCATTCATGACAAGAAAGAAATTCAGATTAACGGTGGTATTTTAATCAAGGAATATGGTTACCAGCCAGGTCCAGATTTGGGAGATATTTTAACAGAGATTGAGTTTGCCATTGTCGATGGAGTATTGGAAAATGATCGTCAAGCAATCCATACTTACCTGAGGGAGAGAAAATGAGTGATTTTATCGTTGAAAAACTAAGCAAATCCGTCGGTGACAAGACCGTTTTTAAGGATATTTCCTTTATCATCCATGATTTGGACAGAATCGGTCTAATTGGTGTCAATGGAACGGGTAAGACTACCCTTTTAGACGTCCTTTCTGGCGTTTCTGGCTTTGATGGGGATGTCAGTCCCTTTTCGGCAAAGAATGACTATAAGATTGGCTACTTGACCCAGGATCCTGATTTTGATGATAGCAAGACGGTCTTGGATACGGTTCTCTCCAGCGACCTCAAGGAAATCCAGCTCATTCGTGAGTATGAGTTAATCATGCTCAACTACAGTGAGGACAAGCAAGCTCGTTTGGAACGGGTCATGGCAGAAATGGACTCTCTCCAAGCCTGGGAAATTGAAAGCCAGGTCAAGACAGTCCTCAGCAAGCTGGGTATTCAGGACTTGTCGACTCCAGTTGGTGAATTGTCAGGCGGTCTAAGAAGACGGGTTCAGTTGGCGCAAGTTCTCCTAGGAAACCACGACCTCTTGCTTCTGGACGAGCCGACTAACCATTTGGATATTGCGACCATTGAGTGGCTGACCCTCTTTTTGAAAAATTCCAAGAAGACCGTCCTCTTTATCACCCACGATCGTTATTTCCTAGATGCACTATCAACACGGATTTTCGAGTTGGACCGAGCAGGCTTGACCGAGTATCAGGGAAATTACCAGGACTATGTCCGCCTAAAAGCGGAACAAGATGAGCGTGAAGCTGCCCTTCTCCACAAAAAAGAACAACTTTATAAGCAAGAACTGGCCTGGATGCGCAGACAACCACAGGCACGTGCGACCAAGCAACAAGCCCGTATCAATCGTTTCCATGACTTGAAAAAGGAAGTTTCAGGTGGCGTTGCTGATACAGACTTGACCATGAACTTTGAAACCAGTCGGATTGGGAAAAAAGTCATCGAGTTTCAGAATGTTTCCTTCGCCTATGAAAACAAGCCCATTTTGCAAGATTTTAATCTCTTAGTGCAAGCCAAAGACCGTATCGGAATCGTTGGGGATAATGGTGTGGGGAAGTCAACTCTGCTTAATCTCATCGCAGGGAGTCTTGAGCCGACTAAAGGTCAAGTTATCATCGGTGAGACGGTTCGCATTGCCTATTTCTCTCAACAAATCGAAGGTTTAGACGAGAGCAAGCGGGTTATCAATTACCTGCAGGAAGTAGCAGAAGAGGTTAAGACCAGTGGTGGTTCTACGACTTCCATTGCAGAGTTGCTAGAGCAGTTCCTCTTCCCACGTTCGACGCATGGAACCCTGATTGAGAAATTGTCTGGTGGCGAGAAAAAACGCCTTTATCTCCTCAAACTACTCCTTGAAAAACCAAATGTTCTTCTTTTGGACGAGCCGACCAATGACCTAGATATTGCGACTTTGACAGTCTTGGAAAATTTCTTGCAGGGCTTTGCAGGTCCTGTCTTGACAGTTAGCCACGACCGTTATTTTCTGGATAAGGTAGCGACCAAGATTCTCGCCTTTGAGAATGGCAGCATCCGTACTTTCTTTGGTCATTATACCGACTACCTTGATGAAAAAGCTTTTGAAACTGATATGGCCAATCAAGTGCAAAAGGCAGAAAAGGAGAAAGTGGTCAAGGTCCGTGAAGACAAGAAACGCATGACCTACCAAGAAAAGCAGGAGTGGGCAAGCATTGAAGGGGATATTGAAGCCTTGGAAAATCGTATTGCTGCTATTGAAGAAGAAATGCAGGCAAATGGCTCTGACTTTGGCAAACTGGCGACGCTTCAAAAAGAGCTAGACGAGAAAAACGAAGAACTTCTTGAAAAATACGAACGCTATGAATATTTAAGTGAGTTGGCATGATGGAAGAAAAAGTCATTAAACGTAGTCCCAAGAAAATCATTTGGAATGCCTTGTTTGGCCTAGCTTCGGTGTTTTTCTTCTTGCTGCCTCTCTCTTATCTCCATTTGTACTCTCAAAAGGGAACCAGACTTCATACGATAAGTCTTTTATTAATACTGCTTGTCCTCTTTTGTGCTGGAGTAGTCGTGTATCAGACATACAGGCTGTTAAGTTCCAATAAGGAATATTTGAAATGTACTGTCGAGGGGTTTTACTACAAACAAAATCCAAAGAAACCCAGTCATTTCTATGCTTGGATAGACGTAGAGAACTTTTTCTTCTCTCGGATTCGAGGTAAGTATAGGGATTCTTATCGGATTGAAGTCTATTTTAAAAACAAGGAAAATGTGAAATCCCAATCCTTTCTAACTCAGCTGAAGAGAAGGATTCTCCCTTTTTATCCGTCAGCAGACTTAATTATCCCTATCTTTCTACTAGATGTAGGACTTCCTGAAAGGGTCTATGAGGCCATGAAGTACTATGAAAGAGAATGGCGTATCGAACAAAATCGTCAAGCAAGAAAAGAGGCAAAACAAGCTTCGAAAAGCAAATATTCCAAACAGTCATAGTCTGTCTTTGCGTAAAGTAGAATAATCAAAAAGGCCCTATCCACTGGATAGGGTTACTGTTTGTCTTCTTTTTTAGTTTCCTGATGAAAGATATTTTGCCAAGTTTCATGGCGACGCCAGATACTGGTATGGACGATACCATCTAGCTCATAGCAAATGAGCTTGGTTTTCTGACTAATGGAGGTAATCTGAATGTCCTTAATAGCAGCACTAAGTTCTTTTTCAGACTTATAAGCCTCTTTATTCATCTGCTCTCCATCTTGACGGATATAGAGAAAGTCCTCAGCAAGGAGTTCTTCTAGCTGATTTCCTTGGTCAATCAATTGCTCACGCATGAGCAGTTTTTTATAGACATTGTCTAAAATCTCGTCCTCAGGTATGGGAGCTGGCTCGATATGGACATCGGTATCAAAGACTCCAAAACGCTCTTCCAGCATGGATTCGACCTGGTCCGCAATCTCATGACTTTCATAGACTGATAGGTCAGGATTCATTTCCAGGGTGATATCAAGGTAGATATTGCTACCGTAGGTCCGCCCTCTTTGGGACTTGACCTTACTAATCTTTGGAATCTCCATGATGGCCTTTTGGTAGTCCTCTAGCAGACGGTCATCAAAACCATCTGAAAGACTGAAGGAAGACTCGATAAAGATATCATAGGCTGTCTTTAAGATAAAGAAAGTGATGATGATAGCGACCAGTTTATCCACGATTGGATAATTAAAACTGCTGGCTAGGATGGCAATGGAAGTCCCAAGCGAGGTGACAGCATCGGAAAGATTGTCCTTGGCGGCAGCCTTAAGCGCCTTGGACTTAGATTTCTTACTGAGGCGAGTATTATAGAGATAAACTGCGAACATGACTGCCGCAGAGACGACTCCGAGAGTTGCACCTAGAGGGTCAATAACCGTCTGTTCCCGACTGAGAATTTTTTGAATGGTGTCCCTAAGAACATCAAAGCCAACGTAGAACATGATGATGGAAGTAATCAAACTAGCCAAATCTTCAATCTTCCAGTGACCGAAACGATGGTCACGGTCTGCAGGCTGGCGTGCCATACGAATACCGATCAGAAGAGCAACATTTCCGATAATATCTGATACGTTGTTGAAACCATCCGCTACCAAACTGGAAGAATGTAGGAGGTGGCCAGTCGCTAATTTTGCCGTAGACAAGAGGAGGTAGGTCGAAATGCTGATAATGGCACCACGTTCCGCCAACTTGAGATTTGACATGGATTGGTTCATCGGACTTCCTTTCTAGTGCTGAGATTCTGTTTTCATTATACTGGTTTTCATGGGAAAATTCAAATTTAGTCTTGTTTCATCAGATTTAAACCCTTGAAAATTATTCAAATTTTGATATAATAGTACTACTCAAGGGAGTAGCTGGCAGAAACCTGTGATAGTGTCGTCATTCCGAATTTTATACTGTAAAGTATTCTTTCCGGCGCTATCTTAAACAGCGAGACTTGTTATGATTAACATGTCTCTTTTTGTTTGTCATAAAACCAAAAGAGAGCTTGTTTTGCACACAAAGTCAAGGAGGAGACATATGTCAAAAGAACAAAAACGCCAAGCGTTTTATACTCAAAGTCCCGAAGAAGTCTTGAAGTCGGTTGAAGCAACTGAGCAAGGCCTTTCGTCAAGCGAAGCGCAGAAACGCCTAGCTGAATATGGGCGCAATGAACTCGAAGAGGGTGAGAAAAAATCTCTCTTGGTTAAATTCATCGAACAGTTTAAGGATTTGATGATTATTATTTTGGTGGCTGCAGCCATCTTGTCCGTCATAACTTCTGGTGGGGAAGATATTGCAGATGCCATCATTATTCTAGCCGTTGTTATCATTAACGCAGCTTTTGGTGTTTACCAAGAAGGAAAAGCAGAAGAAGCCATCGAAGCCCTCAAGTCTATGTCTAGTCCAGCTGCACGTGTTATCCGTGATGGGCATATGGCTGAGATTGACTCAAAAGAATTGGTACCAGGTGATATCGTTGCCCTTGAAGCAGGTGACGTCGTACCAGCAGACCTACGTTTGCTAGAAGCTAACTCTCTCAAAATCGAAGAAGCAGCCCTAACAGGTGAGTCTGTTCCAGTCGAAAAAGACTTGACTGTCGAGCTCTCTGCAGATGCTGGTATTGGTGACCGTGTCAATATGGCCTTCCAAAACTCAAACGTGACTTATGGTCGTGGTCTTGGTGTTGTTGTCAATACAGGTATGTACACGGAAGTTGGTCATATCGCTGGCATGCTCCAAGATGCGGATGAGACGGATACACCACTCAAACAAAACTTGAACAACCTTTCTAAGGTCTTGACCTATGCAATTTTGGTTATTGCCCTTGTTACTTTTGTAGTTGGAGTCTTCATTCAAGGTAAAAATCCACTTGGTGAGTTGATGACCTCTGTTGCGCTTGCTGTTGCAGCCATCCCAGAAGGACTTCCTGCTATCGTGACTATCGTTCTTGCCCTTGGTACCCAAGTTTTGGCAAAACGAAACTCTATCGTTCGTAAGTTGCCAGCAGTAGAAACACTTGGTTCAACTGAAATCATCGCTTCTGATAAGACTGGTACGCTTACCATGAACAAGATGACCGTCGAAAAAGTCTTCTATGATGCAGTACTACATGATTCAGCTGATGACATTGAACTAGGTCTTGAAATGCCTCTTCTTCGTTCAGTTGTCTTGGCTAACGATACTAAGATTGATGCAGAAGGAAACCTGATCGGGGATCCAACGGAAACAGCCTTCATCCAGTATGCCTTGGACAAGGGTTACGATGTTAAAGGGTTCTTAGAGAAATATCCTCGTGTAGCTGAATTGCCGTTTGACTCAGATCGTAAACTCATGTCAACGGTTCATCCATTACCAGATGGTAAATTCCTCGTAGCAGTCAAGGGAGCCCCTGACCAACTCTTGAAACGTTGTGTTGCTCGGGATAAAGCTGGAGATGTCGCTCCGATTGATAATCAAGTCAATGACATAATTCACACAAACAACTCTGAAATGGCTCACCAAGCCTTGCGTGTCCTTGCGGGTGCGTATAAGATTATCGATAGTATTCCAGAAAACTTGACTTCTGAAGAGCTTGAAAACAACTTGATCTTTACTGGATTGATTGGAATGATTGACCCTGAACGTGCCGAAGCTGCAGAAGCTGTTCGTGTGGCTAAGGAAGCTGGAATCCGTCCAATCATGATTACGGGTGACCATCAAGATACTGCAGAAGCTATTGCCAAACGTTTGGGAATTATTGATGCAAATGATACAGAAGGTCACGTTTTAACTGGTGCTGAGCTCAACGAACTGTCAGATGAAGACTTTGAAAAAGTAGTTGGTCAATACTCTGTTTATGCCCGTGTGTCTCCAGAACACAAGGTTCGTATCGTCAAGGCTTGGCAAAAACAAGGTAAGGTTGTTGCTATGACAGGTGACGGTGTTAATGATGCGCCAGCTCTGAAAACAGCCGATATCGGTATCGGTATGGGAATCACTGGTACAGAGGTTTCTAAGGGAGCTTCTGACATGATTCTTGCAGATGATAACTTTGCGACTATTATCGTCGCAGTTGAAGAAGGACGTAAGGTCTTCTCAAACATTCAAAAGACTATTCAGTACTTACTTTCTGCCAATACTGCTGAAGTATTAACTATCTTCTTATCAACCTTGTTTGGTTGGGACGTCTTGCAGCCAGTTCATCTTTTGTGGATCAACTTGGTAACAGATACCTTCCCAGCTATCGCTCTTGGTGTTGAACCTGCTGAGCCTGGTGTCATGAATCATAAACCACGTGGACGAAAGGCAAGCTTCTTCTCAGGTGGTGTTTTGAGTTCTATCATCTATCAAGGTGTACTCCAAGCAGCTATTGTTATGAGTGTTTATGGACTTGCAATTGCTTACCCAGTTCATGTGGGTGACAATCATGCCATTCATGCGGATGCCCTTACTATGGCCTTTGCAACCCTCGGTTTGATCCAGCTCTTCCATGCCTACAATGTCAAGTCTGTTTACCAATCCATCTTGACAGTTGGCCCATTCAAGTCTAAGACCTTTAACTGGTCTATCTTGGTATCCTTCATTCTTCTGATGGCAACAATTGTCGTAGAACCGCTTGAAGGAATCTTCCACGTAACCAAACTAGACTTGTCACAATGGGCCATTGTTCTTGCTGGAAGCTTCTCAATGATACTTATCGTCGAAATCGTTAAGTTTGTTCAACGTAAACTTGGTCTTGATAAGAACGCGATTTAATAAGAAAGTCATCTTCGGATGGCTTTTTTTGCATTTGAGGGAAAGGACTAGAAGTTGCCCCCTTTTGTGCTATAATAAAGTAAAGTTGTAAGGAGCGTAAGAGAATGGAAAAGAAAATTGTCCGAGATATCTTATTCTTGTCTCAGGTCTCGAAACCTGCAAGTCAGGAAGACCTTTATCTGGCTAAGGATTTGCAGGATACCTTGCTGGCTAATCGCGAGACCTGTGTCGGTCTGGCGGCCAATATGATTGGTGTGCAGAAGCGTGTGATTATCTTTAATCTTGGCCTAGTTCCCATGGTCATGTTTAACCCTATTCTCCTTTCCTACAAAGGGCCTTACGAGACAGAGGAAGGTTGTTTGTCTTTGACTGGGGTTCGAACGACGATTCGTTATGAAACGATTACGGTTTCCTATCGCGATAGCAAGTGGCAGGAACAGACCATTACACTGACAGGTTTTCCAGCTCAGATCTGCCAACATGAACTGGATCATTTGGAAGGACGGATAATTTAGGAGGAACTCAGATGAAACGCATACTATTTGAACTTGTTTTTATCGCAACGACCTGGTATATATTTTTACCACCCTTCAATCTGACTAGTTGGGAATTCATCTTCTTTCTCTGTGGGCATTTGGTGGTGATGGGGATTTTGTTTAGTTTCCGCAAGGATACCAATCTCCTCAAAACTGTTCACCTACGCCATGGCAAGGCTACCAAAGATCTCAATCTAGAAGGATTCCTTTTTACCAAACTTAGTAGAGGATTGTTTCTGACTGCAGCTATCATTTTTGCCCTTGCTGGTCTGGTAAGCCTAGTAACCTCTAGCTTTTTCCAAGCAAAAAGTTATGCTAATGTAGTGTCTATCACAGAAAAAGATTTTAAAGATTTTCCTAAGAGTGATACCAGTAAGGTTCCAATCCTAGATCGGAGCACTGCAGAGAAGATTGGAGATCGTTATCTAGGCTCTCTGACGGATAAGGTCTCCCAGTACGTAGCAGCAGATACTTATACCCAGCTGACGGTTGATGGCAAACCTTATCGAGTAACTCCTTTGGAGTATGCCGACCCGATCAAATGGTTTAATAATCAGTCCAAGGGAATTGGCGAGTATATCAAGGTTGATATGGTGACAGGAAATGCGGAATTGGTGGATTTAAAAACGCCAATGAAGTATTCAGACTCCGAGTATTTTAACCGAGACGTCAAACGTCATCTTCGGATCAAGTACCCAACCAAGATTTTTAAAACGCCCTCCTTTGAGGTGGATGATGAAGGCAATCCTTTCTATGTAGCAACCGTTTATCAAAAGCAGTTTGGTCTAGGAGTTCCTCGCCCTTCGTCTGTTATTATCTTAGACGCCACCAATGGAGAAACCAAGGAATACAGCTTGGATGAAGTACCAGAATGGGTGGATCGTGTCTATCCAGCAGAAGAAACCATCCAGCAAATCAACTATAACGGCAAGTATAAAGACGGCTTCTGGAATGCCTTGATTTCTAAGAAAAACGTTACCCAAACGACCGAGGGCTATAACTATCTTTCTATCGGAAATGACATTTATCTCTACACTGGGGTGACTTCAGCCAACGCTGACGAAAGTAATCTAGGATTTATCCTTGAAAATATGCGCACTGGTGAAATCACCAAGTACAATCTAGCTTCAGCAACCGAAGAATCAGCCCGTGCTTCCGCAGAAGGAGCAGTGCAGGAAAAAGCCTATAAGGCGACCTTCCCTATCCTTGTCAATCTCAATGACAAACCGCTCTACATCATGGGATTGAAGGACAATGCAGGTTTGGTCAAGGAGTATGCTTTGGTTGATGCAGTAGAGTACCAAAACGTCATCGTAGCAGCTACAGTAGATGAACTCCTCAGCAAATATGCCAATAAAAACGACCTCGAGCTGGATAATGAAACGGTAGAAAACATCAAGGGAGTGGTTTCAGACCTTAAATCAGCTGTTATCAAGGGTGACACCGTCTACTTCTTCAAAGTTGATGGCAAGATTTATAAAGTCAAGGCTTCCGTGTCAGACGACCTTCCTTACCTTGAAAATGGCCAATCCTTTGAAGGTCAAGTTGGAAAAGATAATTATCTCAAGACCTTTAAAGTACAATAATACTCTTCAAAAATCAAATTCAAACTACGTCAGCGTCGCCTTGCCGTACTCAAGTACTGCCTGCGGCTAGCTTCCTAGTTTGCTCTTTGATTTTCATTGAGTATAAAAATAGGTTTTCTCAGTTCAAGGAGAAAAAAGATAAATTCTTATCTATCTTAACAAGCTTAGCTGGCACAGCCCTTGTTCTCGTGGCTATCTGGTTAGAATGGCCAAAATAAACAGAGAAACCTCGGTGTGAACCGAGGTTTTTAAGATGAAATTCTTGGTCGTGATTGAAAAATATGCTACACTAACAATATGAAAATTTTAATCCCAACAGCAAAAGAAATGAACACAAACCATCCTTGTATCGAAGCGCTTCCCTTGAGGGAAGAAAGTCAGGCAGTTCTTGACTCACTGGCGCACTACTCAGCTAGTGAATTAGAGACTTTTTATAAGGTATCTGCCGAGAAAGCAGAAGAAGAGTACAGCCATATTCAAGCTCTAAAAGATCGAAGGGCTAAGCATTATCCAGCCTTGAAACTCTTTGACGGTCTCATGTATCGCCACATCAAACGAGATGGGTTAACCGAGGCTGAACAAACCTATCTTGAAAATCATGTCCTGATTACCTCGGCTTTATACGGTGTTGTCCCTGCCTTATCTCCCATGGCTCCTCACCGTTTGGACTTCTTGATGAAGTTAAAAGTGGCTAGAAAAACCCTAAAGACTCATTGGAAATCAGCCTATGATGAGGCACTTCAGGACGAGGACTTGATATTCTCACTCCTATCATCAGAGTTTGAAACCGTATTTTCGAAGGAAATTAGAGAAAAGATGGTGACCTTCAAATTTATGGAGGACAAGGCAGGCCAGTTGAAAATCCACTCAACCATTTCAAAAAAAGCCCGTGGTGCCTTTTTGACCGCCTTGATAGAGGGGCAAATCCATACAGTCGAACAAGCTCGCAAGCTCAGTTTTGCAGGCTTTGACTACCGACCTGATTTATCAAATGATTTAGAACTCGTCTTTGTTAAACAAGCATAAAACCAGCTCATTCGAGCTGGTTTTTGCTGGATTAGTTGATGGCTGCAAGAAGGTCGTCAGCTTGTTTTGCAAGTGATGAAGCAGTTGCTTCTTCTAACACCAATTTTCCGTCTGCCCAAGCAGAGTCATTGACACGAGCAGCTGTAAAGTCACCAACGACTTGTGTACGGATAAATGGCAAGAGGTCTTTGTAAATAGCAAAGAGTTGATCGTGACCGGCATTGGCTACAGATGAGACAGTAACAAACTTGTCTTGGAGGGCAGAAACGCCACGTGTATCAGACAAGTCAAGGGCACGAGAGAGCCAGTCAAGCAAGTTTTTCACGGTTCCAGGGATAGAGAAGTTGTAGACTGGAGAGAAGATCCAGATAGCATCCGCAGCAAGGACTGCTTCACGAGCAGCAGCTACAGCTGGATGAGTTGGAACTTCCAAATCTTGGCTGAAGAGAGGAACAGCTGAGTAATCAAGATAGCTAACTTCTACTTTACCAGCAAGTGCTTTTTCAGCTTCGAGGGCCATTTGGTGGTTGAAAGAACCTTGGCGTAGTGAACCGACGATAAATAATACTTTTTTAGACATGATGTGTCTCCTTTAGTAAAAAATTTAAAGAGCGAACTCTTTTGTTACCATCTATGTTACAACAAATGATACTAATTAGCAATAATTTTGCTCACAAATTTTTAAATTTTTTTAAAATGCGGATTAAGTCTTCCTTTTCGCCATCTTCCAAGATGCTGAGTGCTTCTACGATAGAATCGATATGGTCAGGAAGAACCTCTTCGATTTTTCTGCGTCCTGCAGGTGTTAATTTCAGGAAAAAGGATCGACGATCCTTGGGGTCGCAAGTTCTAGAAATCCACCCATCTCGAACCATATTTCGAATGACGACAGTCATGTTTCCAGAAGTGGCTAACATTTTTTCAATCAAATCCTGAATGCGTAGTTCCCCCTTGCTATAGAGGGTTTCCAAAACTGAAAATTGGGTGGGTGTTAGCCCGTGTTCTTTAGCAGCTTTGGCTTCATAAGGTTTAAAAGTTCGTATGGCTTTATTGAGGACGATAGCTGTTTTTAAGTCTAATTGATTATCGGAAATTTTCTCTTTCAAATATTGTTTCATAAGGCTATTTTATCAATAATGAGAGAGAAAAACAAGAACTTACATTTTATAGGAAAAGAATCTTAGAATGTTCCCGTCTTCACTTGTAATAAAGAAGGAGAGATGGTAAAATAGACGAGTGAAACTAAGACAGAAAAAAGCAAAAAACAAGCTACTTATACAATATGGAATCGGCATTGCTCTGGTAGTACTAGTCATGACGACTTCATTCCTTTATCTGATATCACTCAGCATGAAACCCTATCAAGATGCTAGACTTGAGGGAGAAAAACTGGCCAAGCAGTATGCAGAATTGGAAAAGGCAGATCAGGTTGATTTCTACAATGGTCTAGAGGGCTATTACAGTGTTCTGGGACATAATAAAAAGCAAGAGGCCATTGCCGTACTGATTGAAAAGAATGACCACAAGATTTATGTTTATCAGCTTGATAAGGGGATTTCTCAAGACAAGGCAGTGACGATTTCGAGGGAAAAAGGAGCTAGCGACATTGACAAGATTACTTTTGGTCGTTATCAGGATAAGCCGATTTGGGAAGTTAAGTCAGGAAACCAGTACTATCTGGTTGACTTTGAAACAGGAGCAGTGATCCAATAAGGAGGGCATATGAAACTATCCAAACGTGTACTAGAAATGGAAGAAAGCGTCACTCTAGCCAGTGATGCAAGAGCCAAAGCATTAAAAGCTCAGGGAAAAGATGTTCTTTTCTTAACCTTGGGACAGCCTGATTTTCATACTCCTGAAAACATTCAGGAGGCAGCGGTAGGAGCGATTCGAGATGGACGTGCTTCCTTCTATACAGTTGCTTCAGGCCTACCAGAGTTAAAAGCGGCGGTTAATACCTATTTTGAACGCTACTATGGGTATTCCGTAGCGGCTAACGAGGTTACCTTTGCCACTGGTGCTAAGTTCTCTCTCTACACCTTCTTTATGGCTGTGGTCAATCCAGGTGATGAGGTCATTATTCCTACACCATACTGGGTCAGCTATGGAGACCAGGTCAAAATGGCAGAAGGAGTGCCAGTCTTTGTCCAGGCAAAGGAAGACAATCACTTTAAAGTAACAGTAGAGCAGCTAGAAGCAGCGCGAACAGATAAGACCAAGATCTTAGTTCTCAATTCACCATCGAATCCGACCGGTATGATTTACTCTCGTGAGGAACTCTTGGCTATCGGAAATTGGGCTGTTGCGCATGATGTCCTTATCTTAGCAGATGATATTTATGGTCGTTTGGTTTATAACGGGAACGAATTTGTTCCAATTTCTAGTCTGTCAGAAGCCATTCGCAAGCAAACCATCGTGATTAACGGTGTATCTAAGGCCTATGCCATGACTGGTTGGCGGGTAGGTTATGCTGTGGGAAATCCTGAAATTATTGCTGCCATGAGCAAACTAACAGGACAAACGACCTCCAACCTGACTGCTGTATCACAATATGCTACCATTGAAGCCCTAACTGGACCGCAAGACTCTGTTGAAACCATGCGTCAAGCATTTGAGGAACGGTTGAATACCATTTATCCTCTCTTGTGCCAAGTCCCAGGATTTGAAGTTGTCAAGCCCCAAGGTGCCTTCTATCTTTTCCCAAATGTTAAAAAAGCGATGGAAATGAAGGGTTATACCGATGTGACAGAGTTTACAACGGCTATTCTCGAAGAAGTCGGACTGGCCTTGATTACGGGAGCTGGATTTGGAGCACCAGAAAATGTTCGTCTCAGCTATGCCACAGACTTGGATACATTAAAAGAAGCTATTCGTCGTTTGCATCAATTTATGGAAAAATAAAACTTAGAATCTTCGCCTTTTTAGCGAAGATTTTTTGTAACGAAAATCTCGCGATTTTTCTCTAGTAGAACCTAGCTATCACAGTCTATTTATGGTAAAATAGTGGGTAATGATGTCTTCGGACAAGTTAAACGAAAAAAGGAAGATAGATTATGACAAAACGTGTAACAATTATCGATGTAAAAGACTACGTTGGTCAAGAAGTGACCATCGGAGCCTGGGTTGCCAACAAATCAGGAAAAGGGAAAATTGCCTTCTTGCAATTGCGTGATGGAACAGCCTTCTTCCAAGGTGTAGCCTTCAAACCAAACTTTGTAGAAAAATTTGGTGAAGAAGTGGGGCTAGAGAAGTTTGATACGATTAAACGTCTAAGCCAAGAAACGTCTGTTTATGTGACAGGGATTGTCAAAGAAGACGAACGTTCTAAGTTTGGCTATGAGCTCGATATTACAGACATCGAAGTGATTGGTGAATCTCAAGACTACCCAATCACACCAAAAGAACACGGAACAGACTTCTTGATGGACAACCGTCACTTGTGGCTCCGCTCTCGTAAGCAAGTAGCGGTTATGCAAATCCGTAACGCTATCATCTATGCAACTTATGAGTTTTTCGACAAGAACGGCTTCATGAAATTTGATAGCCCAATTCTTTCAGGAAACGCGGCTGAAGATTCAACAGAACTCTTTGAAACAGACTACTTCGGAACGCCAGCCTACTTGAGTCAATCTGGTCAGCTTTACCTAGAAGCAGGGGCTATGGCTCTTGGTCGTGTATTTGACTTTGGTCCAGTATTCCGTGCTGAAAAATCAAAAACGCGTCGTCACTTGACTGAGTTCTGGATGATGGATGCGGAGTACTCCTACTTGACACACGATGAGTCACTTGACTTGCAAGAAGCTTATGTTAAAGCCCTTCTTCAAGGTGTTCTTGATCGTGCGCCTCAAGCCTTGGAAACCTTGGAACGTGATACAGATCTCTTGAAACGCTACATTGCAGAGCCGTTCAAACGCATCACTTACGATCAAGCCATTGACCTTTTGCAAGAGCATGAAAATGATGAAGATGCTGACTACGAGCATCTTGAGCATGGCGATGACTTTGGTTCACCACACGAAACATGGATTTCAAACCACTTTGGTGTGCCAACATTTGTCATGAACTACCCAGCAGCTATCAAGGCCTTCTACATGAAACCAGTTCCTGGAAATCCAGAGCGCGTGCTTTGTGCAGACTTGCTGGCACCAGAAGGTTACGGAGAAATCATCGGTGGATCTATGCGTGAGGAAGACTACGATGCTCTTGTAGCTAAAATGGAAGAACTGGGCATGGATCGTACAGAATATGAATTTTACCTTGACCTTCGTAAATACGGCACAGTTCCACACGGAGGATTTGGTATCGGTATCGAACGTATGGTAACCTTCGCAGCTGGAACCAAACATATCCGTGAAGCCATTCCATTCCCACGTATGTTGCACCGTATCAAACCATAAACTAGTAAAAAGAAGATATTTTCATCTTCTTTTTTCACTTTTATCTTGCTATCTATCAGTTTTTCTAGTATAATAGTTTATTGTGAGCAAACCTCACTTACCCCTTGCAAAGACTAGGGGTCATTAGACCAAAAGGAGGAACATATCAATGGCTAAATACGAAATTCTTTATATCATTCGTCCAAACATTGAAGAAGAAGCGAAAAACGCTTTGGTAGCACGTTTTGACTCTATCTTGACTGACAACGGTGCAACTGTTGTTGAATCAAAATCATGGGAAAAACGTCGTCTTGCATACGAAATCCAAGATTTCCGTGAAGGACTTTACCACATCGTTAACGTTGAAGCAAACGACGACGCAGCTCTTAAAGAGTTTGACCGTCTTTCAAAAATCAACGCTGACATTCTTCGTCACATGATCGTCAAACTTGACGCGTAAGAAGGTAAATTATGATTAACAATGTTGTACTTGTAGGGCGTATGACACGTGACGCTGAGTTGCGTTATACCCCATCAAATGTAGCAGTTGCGACTTTTACTCTTGCAGTAAACCGTACATTTAAGAGTCAAAATGGCGAACGTGAGGCTGATTTCATCAATGTCGTTATGTGGCGCCAACAGGCTGAAAATCTTGCCAACTGGGCTAAAAAAGGCTCTCTTATCGGGATCACAGGCCGTATCCAGACTCGTAGTTACGATAACCAGCAAGGACAACGTGTCTACGTAACAGAAGTCGTGGCTGAGAATTTCCAAATGTTGGAAAGCCGCGGAGTGCGTGAAGGACATTCAGGTGGAGCTTATTCTGCACCAACTGCTGGTCAATCAGCACCTGCAAACCCAGTACCAGACTTTTCACGTTCTGAAAATCCATTTGGAGCAACCAATCCATTGGACATTTCAGATGATGATTTACCATTTTAATGGACAATTAATACTATAAAGGAGAAAAAACATGGCTCAACAACGTCGTGGCGGATTCAAACGCCGTAAAAAAGTTGATTACATCGCAGCAAACAAAATTGAATATGTTGATTACAAAGATACTGAGCTTCTTAGCCGTTTCGTTTCAGAACGTGGGAAAATCCTTCCTCGTCGTGTAACAGGAACTTCAGCTAAAAACCAACGTAAAGTAACAACAGCTATCAAACGCGCACGCGTAATGGCTTTGATGCCTTTCGTAAACGAAGATTAAAGAAAAGACCCTTACGGGTCTTTTTTTCACGAGCATGGAAATAAGAAGGTGAGTTCGGTCTGAGTGGACCTCTTTTTCAGATTTTTATGGGACTTTGTTAGAAAGGTTTCCTGTTAACATAGTAAGATTCTTTTGTCTTACTAGATTTTTTCTTTTAATCTTTATTATCGTGCTATAATGGTAGGAGAAAGCTATAAAGGAGCAGCTTATGAAGACGACATGTTCAATTAGAAAAATGCAAGAATCTGACATACAAGAACTATCTCGAGGATTTATCAGCCAAGGTTGGCCAAGTAGAGAGGAGATTTTAACTCGATACTTTAAGGAGCAAGAAAGTGGGGAGAGAGAAGTCTTAGTTGCAGAGGTTGAGGGTGCTTTAGCGGGTTATATCACAATTTTGTCCTGCGCTAAGCAGGGGCCTTTTGCAGAAATCTATCCAGAACTCTCAGATTTTAATGTCTTTGAACCTTTTCAAAATCAAGGTATTGGAAATCTCTTGCTGGAAGAAGCAGAAAAACAAGTTAGGCTCATATCGGATAAGGTGACCCTTGGTGTTGGGCTCCATTCAGGGTATGGACCTGCCCAGAGATTGTACATCAAACGAGGCTATATTCCAGATGGGACGGGTGTTTGGTATCAGAACCATCAACCGGCCATGAATGCGGTTTGTGAAGATATCGGAGAATTGGTCTTGTATCTGTCGAAAAATTTGTTTTAAGACAGATTTTATAAGGTTTAAATTTTAAATATAGTAAACAACAATCACAGTCCCTTTTTCATTCGAAAAAGGAATTTTTTTGTTTGAAATTGTTTGATTTATTCCTCAAAGTGGTAAAATATAATTGTTTGAATTATCAAGATAAAAATAAATATCAAAAAAAACATATAAGGTTTAGTTTTTTTAAATACGGATTCTTTTGAAAAGTCTTAAAATTTCCTAA
>NZ_AJRG02000012.1:0-61321 GCF_000298715.2 Streptococcus sp. GMD5S | reverse complement strand
CATCGCCACCAAAAGCTTCGTATGGAATGACTTGGTTAACACCGGCTGTAAATGGTCCTGGGAAATTGGCTTTGTCAAGGTAGCTAGCTGGGACGTCTACTGTATCTTTGGTGTTGTCAGCCACACCTTTTTGCACTTCAGCTGGAGTGGTCGCTGGTTGTGCTTCACTGGCTTCACGGTCTTGTCCAGAAACTGTAGACTCAGAACTTTCCACAGGTTTAACTGCATCTTCTGTTTGTTTCTTAGAGTCAGATTGTGCTTGCACTTCTTCTTTTGGTGCTGCTACTAGCTCTTTAGCAGTTTCGTCCGCTTTTTCTGAAGAGCTTGTCGTATCCACACTTGCTTTAGGTGTTGGAATAGACTGTTCTGAAGGAAGAGCTACATCGACTGCTTTTTTGAGAACCTCTGCTGGTAAGTCGCTCTTTTCACTCACCGAAGCAGCGCCTGGTACGACTTGGGCAGGAGTCGGATTGACGACATCAGCACGCGCAGAACTTGGTTGACCAACTAGGACAAAGAAGCCACTGGCCACAACAACTGAAGCAACACCGACACTGAGACGGCGAATAGACCAACGAGTATATCTCTGATTTGGATTGAATTTCATAGGATTCTCCTTAGAGTTTTCTTTTTTTGATGACTCTAGTATAATCTCCTAAAATTAAAAAGGATTAAGAAAAAGTTAAAATTTTTCTTAAATCCCTCTTATAAAATACTTATATTGACTCGTTAATTATTTGGAAAGAGAGTACCCTTCCTCTCCTACTCACTCAGTTCAGCTAGGGTGTCCAGATGTTGGTTATTAATGACGGCCATGATGTAGGCATCTGCCTGCAAGAGGTCATTGGGTCCGAATTGGACATCCAGAGGAGCATTTTCGTAGGCACGAAAGCCAAGTACGTTGAGGTTGTATCGCCCACGCAAATCCAACTGACTGAGGCTTTTATCTACCCATGATTGGGGGATTTTCATCTCGACAATCGATACATTCTTGTCCAGCTGAAAGACGTCTACACTGTTATGAAAGAGGATGGTCTGTGCCAATGAGCGCCCCATTTCAAACTCTGGTGAGATGACTGCGTCCGCGCCAATTTTTTCTAACACCTTTTTAGCTGTATGACTTTTGACCTTGGCAATAACGGTCGGCACCCCTAGACTCTTGCAGTGCATGACCGCGAGAACACTGGATTCTAGATTTTCACCCGTTGCGACAACTACGGTATCACAGGTGTCAATCCCCGCTGATAGAAGGAGTTCTTCATCCGTGATATCTCCAACTACCCCACGCGCCAGCACAGGTTCAAATTGATTAATGCGTTCCTCGTGGTCATCAATAGCAATGATATTCATGTCATGCTTGGCTAGAGCAGCCAAAACACTGCTCCCAAAAATTCCCAAGCCTAAAATTCCAATTGTCCGATCTGACATCGTTCTTCCTTTCTTATCCAATAGTGATATCTGCTTTCATATAGTGAATCGTATCTTTCTTGTCTGGCTGGTATTCCGCTACACTGACCAGTAGTGTCAAGGGACCAATACGGCCGATAAACATCAACAACATAACGATACTGAGGGCTATCTTGCCTAGCTCTGGTGTTAAATTTGCCGTCACTCCAACTGTCGCAAGTGCTGAAATGGTCTCAAACATGAGGTAAATAAAGCGCGGATTTCCTTCTGCGGTTACCCCTAATAGAATCAAGCCCAGCAAGAAGGTCAGCAAGAAGATAATAAAGACACTGAAAGATTTTTGCACGGTTCGGGGTTCAATGGTCCTCCGAGCTACATTGGCATGAGGCAAGCCCAATAATTCACTGCGAGCAAAGACCAACAAGACAAAGAAGGTCGTAATCTTGAGCCCCCCTGCTGTCCCTCCAGGTGCCCCGCCCAGAAACATCTGCAAGATGTAGATCAGTAAGGTAACTGGTCGAGCCTGGGTGTAGTCAATTGAAGCAAAGCCTGCCGTTCTCATGCTGACGGTCTGGAAGAAACTAACCAACAGTTTTTCTGGAAAACTAAGATTTCCAATCGTCCCAGGATTGTTCCACTCAATTAAGAGAGTCGATACTGTTCCAAAGAGCAAAATTCCCGCCGTTAGAAAGAGAACCAACTTAGTATGGAAACGCAGGCGCCGTTTTTTCTTTTTCCCAAACTGGGTCGCTAGATCAAACCAGACCATAAATCCTAGACCACCCGTGATAATCAAGCCTGCAATCACTAGATTAATCAAGGGGTCCGTTTGAAAGGCTAGCAAACTCGTACTTCCAAAATTATCAAATCCAGCATTACAGAAAGCTGAAACAGCCAAAAAGATAGAGGTTAAAATCCCTCGCCCCCAGCCAAATTCAGGAATAAAGCGGAAACTCAAGAGAAAGGCACCGAGCCCTTCCACTAGAAAAGTCGTCAGAAAGATTGAACGGATGAAATCCTTTAGAGACTGGGTTTCTCCATAAGCAAAACTTTCTTGAATGGTCTCACGGCCACGAAGACTGAGCTTTTGCTTGCCTTGGATATAAAAGATTCCGATAAAGGTCATGAGCCCCAAACCACCAATCTGGATCAAAATCATACAGATCAACTGACCCCAGATATTGTAAGTAGAGGCTACCGGCTGGGTAAAGAGCCCTGTCACACAGACCATAGACACAGTCGTAAAGAGATGGTCAAAGTAGGTCGCTTGTGACGTTCCTGCTTGCACAAAGGGGAGACTTAAAAGGAGCGAGCCCAAGAAGATCACTAGGGCAAAACTTAAAAAGATGCGACGGGCTGGCGATAAACGCCCTAATGTCGTCTTGATTTTTTCCAAAAAAGATTTGAATAACATAGCTACATTCTACCATAAAAACAGTAAGAACACTCACATGTGGTGCACAATGGCAAGACAGAGTTCGAGTGCCTTATCAAAAGCTTCTGATCCCCAGTCACGACTGTCGTAGTTATCTAGATCTGCTAAGGAATCTGCGGTAAAGAGCAGCTCTCCCCAGACAACCCCACGTAGTTGAGCTACTGCCGCAAGAGCAGAGCACTCCATCTCCACAACAGCACAGCCTTCTTCCTTGCGATAGGCAACCTTTTCAGCCGTCTCTCGGTAAAAACCATCTGTCGTCCAGGTCATGACCTCCTCGTAAGGAATGCCTCTTTGTTCCAAGACTTGCTCAATGGCAGAGATAGCCTCAATCTGCATCTCCATATAACGAGAAGGCGCTACATAGTGGTAGCTGGTTCCCTCATCTCGCAGAGCGCGAACAGGGACGAGAAAGGCATTTTCCTCTATATCGGCTAGGACTCCACAAGTACCAGTGGAAATGATTTGCTCCACACCATAGCCAATCAACCAATCCATAAACTGGGCTGCTGGAGCAGAACCAACAGGCGCTTGGGCCAGACAGATCTCTTCACCCTTGTAATTGATGACATAGACTGGATAGGTCTTGGTGGCAGAAACGAACTCACCAATACAGTCCGTCCCTACTTCCCCCGCATAGCGGTCAATCTCCTCCTCCAAAAATGCATAGATACACTTCTTTGGCAACTTCAAGTCTAACTCCTCATGTGTTGGCATAAGGACCGACTGAGGATTGTCATCAAACTCTAAAATGGGAATCGCATGCTTCTGAATCATCGCCCACCTCCTCTAATTTTGTACTATTGTATCAAAAGCTGACGGAGTGTCAAGGAGGAGACTGATGAACTGAGTAAAAAAAGCACCTCAGTTATGAGATACTTTGAACTTGCTAAGATATCGAGTAGTAAATATGAGCTGGGTAAAAGATGTGGGAGCCTTGTGCAAGGTGATTGAGGAGTTATAAATAAATACCAAATTCAACAACAAAAAAGACATGAATCTGAAATAAGCAGAACATGTCTTTTTTAGCTTGTTTGAAAGTCAAGTAAATAAACCTTAGTTCTTCTAGAACTCCCTTATTTCCACAAACCACCTAAAATCTGTTTTTCTAATAAGTCTAAGTCTTCCTCTTTTATTTCTCCATTGTCGCCAACGATATAAAGCTGAGCGAAGTAAGCCAACAATGGACCAACACAAATACGAACCATTTGAGGAATCGTTAACTCTGGATTTACACGTGGATCTGCTAGCAATTCCTTATGAAGCACTCGAAGTTTATCCTGAATAGCATTCCATATAAAAATCTGTTCATTTTTTAGTTTTTTATTTGAAAAACTCTCCTGCAGAATGATTTTCATCAAAGCACGATTTTTTTTGAGATAGCTCATACGATCGTGGACGAGATAACGAACCCTCTCTTCTGTCGTTTCAAAAGCTAAGAGTTCCTCAAAAAAACTACCGAAAATGCCTGGGACTACAGGATGTAAAATAGCCGTCAGTAGATCATCCTTCGTCTTAAAATACTTAAACAAAGTTGCCTGGCTTAGTCCAGCACGCTCAGCTATGTGAAGAGTTGAGGTCCCATGGTAACTCCTGGTTGATATGAGATCCACTGCTGCCTGCATGATTTTTTTCTTTCCTTGAGGGTAATTCGCTTCTTCTAAGTAATCTTCAAACGATTCAAAAACAGTCTTATCCATCTAATCTTCACACCTTTTTAGCATTATTTATGTTGATTTCTAAACTTTACGATAACGACGCAATCCAACAATATTGAGAATTGTTAAAATGATCAAGAAAATCATTAAAACACCAAGATTTGGCAAAATATCACCAAGATTGTGTCCGTAAAGAATAATCTGGCTTATTGCATCACCAGAATAGGTTAATGGCAAAAATTTCCCCACAGTTAGAGCCCATTCTCCCATTGATGACAATGGAATAATTCCTGAGAAAAAAAGTTGGGGCATAATCACAAGAGGAATAAATTGCATCATTTGGAATTCTGATTTTGCTAGAGTAGACAAGAGAATTCCAAAAGCTAGTGCTACAAGAGCCAGTACCACATTAACTATTATAACATTTAAAATATTTCCTACAACTTCTACATCTAGTAGCCAAATTGCTGCTAAGACGACAACTGCCGTTTGAAAAATCGCAATAATACCGTAAGACAACATATAGCCATAGACAATTTCAGAACGTTTCACTGGGGTTGCTAACAAGCGATCCAAGGTTCCACTTGAGCGCTCTTTCAAAAGTGCCATACCAGAAATCAAAAAGACAAAGAAGAAGACCACAAAGCCAATTAAAATTGGAATCATACGTGCAAAGAATCCAGTATTTTTATCTCCATATTGGTAAGATTCTTTGATTTCAGGCGCCTTTGCATCTAATTTCAATTGTGGAAGAGCTTGTTTGACACGAGATAGTAACTGATCGGTGCCTTCACTGGCGATACTTGTTCGTAACACTTGTCGTATCATAGATGTCTTGGAGGCATCTGTATTTGCGTAGTCGACCTGATACTCACCGTCTTTATAAGAAATCACAGCATCGACTTTTTCATTTGCTAGCGCTTCCTTGGCCTGATCTAAGTCTTGATAAGTCTCGACGTCCACATGATCGAGCTCATCCATTTTCGTTACCAAACCAGTTGGTAGATCTTGTGTCGCTAACTTGACATTCACGGTTGTACTAGCTGAAAACATGAGGTTCATCAGCCACATAATAAATACCGGCGCTACAAACATCATAGCCAAGGTTCGTTTGTCACGAAGCAATTCTTTGATAACTTTTTTAGCAATAGCAATGGTTCTCATCTTACTCTCCTTCTGCTTTCAAAAATACTTCTTCAATACTTGAAACTTGATAACTTTCTTTTAAGTGTTGCGGTATATCAAAAGCAATGATTTTTCCACCTAATAATAAGCCGACCTTATCCGTTAACTCTGCTTCATCCATAACATGAGTAGTAACTAATATCCCAACCCCATTGTCTCTAAGCGCGAATAATTCTTTCCAGATTTTCTTTCGAAGAGAAGGGTCGATTCCAACTGTCGGTTCGTCCAAAATCAAGAGTTGAGGATTTCCTAAAAGCGCGATAGCCAGTGACAAACGCCGTTTCATTCCTCCAGAATAACCAGATACCGCCTTGTTTAAGTAGTCTGTCAGATCTACTACTTGAGCTATATAAGCAATTTCCGCCTTCAGGTCTTTTTTAGAAAGCCCCTTTAGCTGACCAAAAAATTCCAGATTTTCTTGGCCTGACAAGGACTCGTATAAAGCATCTGACTGGGCCATATAACCAATGTCTCCTAAAATATAGCGATTGGGCATAGTGTGATTTAACACTAAAGCTACGCCTCCATCAGCCTTTTCCATTCCTAACGTAGTCTTAATCATAGTTGATTTACCAGCACCAGACGGACCAATTAATCCTATAATTTCTCCTAGCTGCAATTCAAAGCTGACATGATTCAGAACTATTTGTTGGTCAAAAGATTTTACTAAATCTTGTAAATGTAGCAATTTTTTCATATGCTTCCTCCTAGGTGAGTGGGTACTCACTTTTTAAATCACAGAAGCTATTATAGTGAGTAATCACTCACTTGTCAAGAGAAAGGGTTAAATTCTTTAAAAAAATAAAACACCAGATTCGTATCTGATGTTTATGATGCACATGTCTTATTTCTAAAAATGTTTTTGAACTTCCTCTCTATACTCCGAAATGGTCTTTCCTGTCCACTTTTTAAAGGCCTATTCTTCCTCTACTTTTCTCAGCCAATCCTACTACTGTCATCACAATAGCAACCTTGATAACCTTAGCTATGGAAATTCACTTTATCCGTTTTTATATGAAACAGACCAAGAAGTTCTCAACTCCGGATTGGTATTTATTCTAGAAAATCCTTCCTACATAAAACTCTCCCTTCTCTTTCGAGAAAGGAGATTCTTTTTTATCCTTGTCCGCCAGGGGCTGGACCGTCGCCTTGAGGGCCTCCATTTGGTCCACCGCCTCCAGGTATAGAATTGACGATTTCCGTTTGTTTTTCACCGTTGAGATAGATATCTCCACCTGTGTAGGTCGCTGTTCCATCAAAGTCAAAACCTGTTTGACCAGTCATTTTAATGGTCCCACCTGTGACCGTAATATTGCCGTTTGAGTCGATTGGGTCTGTGTCTCCTTGGCCGACTTCTACAGTCAGATTCCCGCCGTTCATAGTGAAGAAGATTTCATTCTGTTGGGCGTTTTTGTTAGCTGCGTTGACTCCATCATCTGTTGAGTAGATGCTAATATCCCCACCGTTGATAGTGATTGACTTACCTTCAAGTCCTTCTGTCGAATTCTTGACGGTGTAGGTACCACTATCGATGACGAGGTCTCCAGATGCGTGGATGCCATCATCTCCTGCTGTGACGGTGATGTTGTTGTTGGATAGGTACATGGTCCCAACTGAAGTATCCTCGTCATTGTCCACCTTGACCCCATCCTCTTTGGCATCGATGGTCATGGTCGTACCAGTGATGTTGAGTTCATCATTGACATTGAAGGCATCGCCAACTGCTGTGATGTTATAGGTTCCACCCGTGATGTGGAGGGTGTCGTTGGCCTTGATACCATTGTTCTTCTTGCCATCTACATTGAGAGTTCCTTTCCCGTTGATGGTCAAATCCACCTTAGAAAAGAGAGCTGCGTCTGCTTTTTCGTCACTGTTAGAGCTTGAGTCAGAGAGACTGTTGGTGGTTCCCTCTGCTAGAGTCAAGTAGACATGACCAGCTGATGTCGCAGATATCGCTGCATTGGTATTGGTCATGGTCGCGCCTTTTAGGACTAGATGAACATCTGCAGACTTATCTGCCTCGATCTTGATCTGCACTCCGTCAGACTGACCTGAAATCACATAGGTCCCAGATTTTGTGATGGTCACTGTTGATTCAGAGACTGTCACGCCATCCCCAAAGACGTTTGCTGATGAGCCAGATAACTCAATCTTAGAAGCTGTGCTTTCGTCATAAGAAGTATCATTGTCCTTCTCTGTAAAATAGGATGATTGGTTTGTCTTTGTTGCAGTTGTTGTGGCACTATTTGTCGTTGCATTGGTATTGGATGTAGTTGTTGACTGGGCACATGCTGCCATCAGCACTATTGCCGTTAAACTCGTTGCGAGTAGGGTCCATTTTTTTGATTTCATAGCTTTTTCCTCTCCTTCGTATGATATAGCTAGACAGTCTACAGAAGATTCCTGAAACAAAACTAAAACTTTTCTGAAAGTTTCCTTAAATTCAGTTTCGCTTAGTATTCTTTTGAAAGGGCTACTAGAAACAATTTGAGAGTACTAAAATGCATTTAATAGTTTTTAAAAGCAACATTCCCAAGTGCGATATCACTCTAACCCAAAAAGCCAAAAAGAAGAAAAATCTATAAGACTAAGATAAAGATTATAAAAAGAACAGCCCAAGCTGTTCTTTTTAGTTTTCTTTTACTGGGATTTCCTTGATGACACGCGCAGGATTGCCAGCTAGGACGACATTATCTCCGAAGGACTTGGTAATCACGGCCCCCGCTCCTGCAACGACGTTATTTCCCAGTGTCACTCCAGGAAGGACAATGACGCCACCTCCAGCCCAGAAATTATCTCCAATGGTGATGGGCTTGCCGTATTCGACCCCTGAATTGCGTTCATCCGGATCCAGTGGATGGAGTGGGGTTAAAAACTGACAGTTGGGGCCAAGCATGGCGTTGTTCCCGATGCGAATCGGGCAAACATCCAGCATGGTCAAGTTCCAATTAGAATAAAAATTTTCCCCTAGATGGATATTGACTCCATAATCGACCACCAAGCGTGGATTGACATAGAGATTTTCCCCAGTTGAGCCAAACCAAGTCTTGATAATATCTGCTCCCTTCAAGGGATCTTCTTCCTTGTTAAAGGCAGCCTGTTTTTGGCGAGAAGCCTGCGCCAAGACCCGCAACTCTGGATCCGACGGACGGTAAGGCTCCCCTGCTATCATTTTCTGGTATTCGCTGGTCATCTTATCACCTCACACTTACTTTGGACTCATCATATCAAAAAGCCTTTGAAAGGTCAAGAATAGCCTGCTTTCTAGACTCTCAAAACCAATCCCCTCCAAGTCAAAACAACTTGCTTGACAAAAGATTGACTTCATGGTTTAATATACCCCATAAGGGTATATGTGGAGGTGCCTATGTTTCACTTATTTACAAAAATTGACAGTATTTCTACCAGCGAGTTAGAAGCTAAACTCAGAGAACCGATTCAGCTACTAGATGTTCGGACGCCTATGGAATTCCGTAGAGGTCATATCAAAAATGCCAAAAATGTTCCTTTAACGGAAATCGGTTCTTACACACCTGCGACAAAAGAAACACTTTATGTCATTTGTCACTCTGGTGTACGAAGCAAACTAGCTGCGAAAATGCTTAAGAAAAAAGGCTACGATGTCATCAATGTTCGAGGCGGTATGAGCGCTTGGACAGGCAAGGTCATCTAGAAGCATAAAATAATTGGCTACACAGCCTTGAACCTTATCGAAGGTCTGAGCGACAATATCCAAGGTGTCCGCTCGAAGACGATCTGACTAAGGGCAAATAATCCCTAGATGTGCGGACAAGTGGCGAATTTCAGGGGAGCTACCCAAGGTCGATACCATCCATAACCCCTAAATGAACTAAGGGAGATCTTGGGTGAACCAGACAAGAACCAAGCCTACATCCTTAGCTGCCACAGCGTTTTGCGCAACTATATCACAGAGCGTATCCTCCAGCAGGCAGGATTTGCCGTCCAAAACCTTGATGGCGCTTATTCACTATATAAAATGGCTAATCCAGAAGGAGTCGAATATGGAAACGAGTATCAGCATGGCTGACTTTTATGAAAAATACCTAAATGAAAATCTAAACCTTATCGATGTACGTGAGGTGCATGAATTCCAAGCAGGACATGCACCAGGAGCAAGAAATCTTCCGTTAAGTACCTTGGAGCAAGGTTACAAAGAACTCAAACCTGACCAGGAATATCATGTCATCTGTCAAGGTGGAGTCCGTTCCGCATCTGCTTGTGAATTTCTAAGCGCCCAAGGCCTCACCGTTATCAATGTAGAAGGTGGTATGAATGCTTGGCCCGGTCAAGTAGAATAAGCAAAAAACCGATTAAGTTCCTTAATCGGTTTTTTCATTTCTGCAACCCACTGATATAGGGCTCGTAGCCCGTCGCTTCTAAAAAACGAAACACATTGATGGTATCTAAAAAGAGGTTTTCTCATTGGTATTGGGGGAACTCATCCGTTTGTCTGACATGATTTTTTTATTGAAATAGACTTAAATGACTTTGTCTGCATTGTTTATCAATAGCAAATTAGTTTACTTCCGTTTAATCAGGTATCGGATGGCCTTTTCTAGGCGTTCCTTTTGAGCCTCGGGGTCATCTAATGGTTGGTTGATGCAGTCAGTGAGATTTTCAGTAATGATCATCTCAATCACGCGCTCAACGCTAGATTTCACTGCTGTCAACTGCGTAACAATATCTGCGCAGTCACGATCTTCTTCAATCATCTTTTGAATCCCACGCAACTGGCCCTCTGAACGTTTCAGGCGTGTGATATACTTTGAGTTTGTCATTAATTTATCCTTGGTCACTTTTTCTTCATTATATCTCGAATAAGGGGCTTTGTCAAAATTCACTTCCTGTCTGTATTTGTAGGAGGCAACCTCTCCTCTGTATCAGATAGAAAAGATTGATAAGCATGGAAATGGAAAAGAAACTCTGTCCTCCTTGAAGCTCGATGGGAAGTCACGTTTCCTTTCAACCAACTGACCTTTATGCGTATATCTTGGACAAATTGGACAAAAAGGCTAGGATCACTATCCCATAGACTATAACTAGAGCCAGCCCAAATCCGATACCAAACCACTTGTAAAACTTGTCCATTCCGCTGTAACGTTCGACATAGGCCCTGGTCGGCTTGTCTGGATCATACCAGACTGTCAGCTCCGAATGAAGGGGGAAATGGGTCTGCATCAAGCGTTTGAAGGAAACAAAGGAGTTGCTGTAGCGAGTGATCGAAGGGGCCAGCATATCTTCTCTTGTATAGTCCTTTAAAAATTTAGTAGTCCCCCACGGAATTGTGACCGTTTTGAACATAAAATACTGCAAGGTTTTCTTATAAGAAATCCCATCCACCGTGTATTCGACGATAGGTGGATACCCCTCACGAAAACGGCTATAGCCGATAACCGTTCCCTGTACGGATGACTTGGCAAGGCGGACCAACTTCTGATCCCGAAGATAGAGGAAAAGAAAGGTCCCACACACAAATACAAAAGATAGGAAGATGACGATTGTCCCAACTATCAAACCAATCACTTCTTTATTCATATGAACTCCTCCTGTTATTTTATACAGTAAAATCCCAAAACGAACTCGTCCAGAAGGACATTGAAGCTCTCGAGTCTACTCTTCGGATTTTTCTTTTGACTGTTTTTCTCTCAAATCTTTTACAGATTTCGATATGATATCTCTCACCTGTTCGTCAGTAAGTCCTGGAATCTGGTAATAAGGATTATTGGACTCACTTTTTGACGGTTTTGTTCCTGAACTTTCGGTTTTAGAACTTTGTTCAGTCGAAGACGAGGATTTCGACTCTGAGGAACTGGATTCTTTGATCATAGAGGAACTGGACGACTCAGACTCAGAAGGCTTGGACGTTTCAGGCGTTTTAGAATCAACCTTAGGCGGCTTGTTTACTTGGTCGTTCGGCTGTTTCACAGGTTTATAGAATAGCCCAAAAGACAGCAGCAAGGCCATCAAGATCCCAATGCCAGCAAAAGTTCTTTTATTAGCTTCAGCCGAGGGAACCTTTACTCCCTTTGTACTGAGTATTTTCCATTCTGGATGCTCTTTTTCTATGGCTTTTTTCTGTCTCCTAAGAGGACCAAGTAGAAAATGATTAAAAGGCACAATCGTTACCATAGCCACCGTTATAAGCGGGGCATAATTGGAATGACTTGATACCAGTAGAACATCGAGTATAGCGAGAAGAATGAAGAGGAAACGCCCCACAAACTTACGAACTTGATGCTCTTTTTTGATCTGCAAATATCTCTCTTGTGACATTATCATCCTCTCTTTTCTATTTCTTCATTAAATATCACTTTCCCCTGTTCATATTTTCGCACAGCTAAGAACCAGCGGATAGGGTTGTTTTGGAATAAGAAAAGGTACAACAAGGCAGGAAAGAGACCTGCTAAAGGCGAGAAAAAGATTTGTATATCAAATGCCTCTTGCTTATTGAATGAGTCAATAGTACCCGGAATTGCAGCAGCAAATATTACTATAGTAGTCATAAAAACTAGTAGCATGACAATCATAAAAGCCAACATTTTCGCAAACGTCGCTTTTTTCTCACTAAAATTTTCCCAGAACAAATTTGAATAAACTGCTTCTTTAAACTCTTTCTTTGTTGCTCCTTGGACTCGTTTCACTCCTTTATATAAGGCGACTTCCATCATCCATATAAATCCAAATAGGATAAAGGAAAGACAAAGAATAAAAATAGGAACCATCCCACTATTATAACGAAGGCCTGAGAAAATTGGTATTGCAACAAATCCTCCGAGTAAACCTAACAAAGAGAATATAGCAATTAAAGGAGCAATCCCCCTATTCGATCTCCTAGCCCCTTCTGTATTTAACAATGCACTCTTATCTGCTACAAGAGCCTCTTTTGTTCGCGTATTATAGTAAACGGCCTTATCACCGCTCTGTCCAATAAAAATTATTTTTCTCATATAAAATCACCACAGTTTTCACTAATCACTATAATCAGAAACTTCAATTTTATCATAGGTTGTTGATAAAACATCACCATCACCAACCACTGGTAATGGTAATAGCGTTTCTCTCGTGTTTCTAGTTCTTCTCTTCCCCAAATAATACCTTCCCCTGCTTGTATTTTCGTACGGCTAACAGCCAGCGGATTGGATTGTTTTGGAACAAGAGCAGTACGACACTAATTGGGACGATCGTTGCTCCGATTGGTACCATGAACATGGACGGTTCAAACCATTCATGCTCATAGTAAGGAATGAAGGTCCCAGGTATGGCAAAGAACACAACAATAACAAAAACAAATAGAAGAACAAGGATAACAAATAGATACAAGATGATTTTATCGACTGTTGGTTCCTTATCTGGTGACTTCCTCCAAAAAGTACTACTTTCAACCGCATCTTTAAACTGCTCTTCACTTGCTGGGACAAGCGACTTAGCCCCACTGTAGAACAGTTTTTCAAATTCATAAACACTTCCGATAAAAACGAAAAGGATAGCGGCTAGATGGATAGGCATCATCCACTCACTCAATCTAAAGGGCGCTATCAAGGAAAGAATCCAAATACTGATGATAGCAACTAGCAAGAAAGCAAAGAAGACAACCCAAGGCCACTTGGATTTCTTTGAACTGATAGCACCGTCGGTTTCTGACGAGGTACTAGATTCTGTCGCTAAAGCCTCTCTCGTCCTTGTGTTATAGTAGACGGATTGCTGGTTTCCTTGGCCTATATAAATGATTTTTCTCATCTTACATTTCTCCCTCTTTCCCTCGGCTACCGTCCTGTAATGTCTCCATCAGCTCCTTGAACAGTCGTTTGCGCGTTTTCATCCGAAAATCATAAACTATATATGTAAGAATACCAATCCCTAACATGTACATAATTAAAAATTGAAAATCAGAAACAGCCAGATAACGATAGGCTGAAAAAATCGTTATTAAAACAAAAATGTAGCCAACTACTGTCAACGCCCTTGATTTTCTCCTAAGTGTTTTGATATTGGCTTTTGTCAGCCGGACTTTTCTAAATCTATCTGTCTTCATGTTACGTCGGGTAGACTTGGCAAGGAGAATGGTCCCAAAAACTAAAAACAGCGACATCAAGATAAAGAAGATTAGATTAAGAGGGGATGAGACATCTCCAAAGGTTTGGTTGAGCAACTTTGACAGCCGTTGCAAGGAATAGATTGCAATAGGGGCTGCAATAGCTGAATAATTCATGCCTTGTTTTACACCGTAGAATACTTGATTCTTCAGATCGTAATAGATAAAAGAGTCCTCCAGAGGGCCCATACTGATTAAATTTTTTACACTTGTGTCCATCTTATTTCCCGTCTCCTAAACTCAATACGGATGTTCAAACAAAGTTCTACTTTCTCTTAAAAGCATCGTGACGACGATTGCCAGCATTCTAGCTGATTTTTAGCATTTTCCTTCCTAGAGAAAGAAAAGTTTATTAGTATTATAGCATGAACCCCCCAGAAAAGGGAAAATATCCCCGGCAGATACCATTGCTAAAGACAAGAAAGGATTCGTCATTTCATAAAAAAGCGGACAAGTCCGCATTCTAAAAACAGAATGCGAGCTTGTCCGCCTTTTCCTATGTCTCTAAAATAAATAATGTGTTTTCCTCGTTTCATCGTGCCAAGCGAATGCGGGTCACAATGCCGTCTGGGTCTATAAGATTCAACTCACTCGAATGTAACCACTTGATCGGTGCTTCTAGCTCTTGTGCTTGCTTAACGATGTCCAAGAGTTCTTCCTTGCTTTCGACCTCAAGGACATAGTAGGCCAAGCCTGGCAAGCCTTGCTCACGCGGAGCTAGCCCCTTTCCAGCCCATTCGTTGACAGCCAGGTGGTGATGGTACTGACCAGCCGCTATCCAACTAGCACTAGGAATGCTAAATTTATCCTCTAGTCCTAACACCTTTTGATAGAACTGACTTGCTGCGTGACTATCCTTAACCGATAGATGGATATGCCCCATTCTCGTCCCTTCAGCTAGGATAAAGGGATCTACCTTTTCCCCTAATTCATAGATGTCCTGTGCCGCAAGAGCCTCGGTCACACCGATAATGCGGCCGTCTTCTAGAATATCCCATGAAGACACTGGCTTATCACGGTAGAGTTCAATGCCATTTCCTTCCAAATCCTCTAGATAAATAGCCTCACTGTATCCATGATCTGCACCCCCGACCAGAGGAATCCGCAAATCACTTAGGTGTTTCAAGACATCTGCCAAGGCTTTTCGTGTCGGCAACAGAATCGCCAGATGGTAGAGCCCATAATGCTCCCTTACTTCGCCAGACTTTTCTGCCTGAATCAAGTGAACCAAGGCTTTTCGACCAAGTCCCAAAATCGCTTCTGTCTCTGTTTGGGATAAAATCTCCAAGCCAATAATTTGGTGATAAAAAGCCGTTTGACTCGTCAAATCCTTGACATTTAAAACCGCCTCCGCTAGGTAAATGTGGCTTTGGTATGCATAAGTCATAGGGTGTCTCCTTTTGTTTGTTGTAACTTTATTAATTACATCAATTATACACTATTGAGATAAAATGTCAACGAAGACAACTCAAAAGAGCTGGAAACCAGCTCTTCTTTTTATTTGACAACAAGCTCGTAACGAGTTTTGCTGGTGAAAGTTTCCCCTGCTTTGAGAATGACTTGGTCTTTGAGGTCGCTATGAATGGCATCTGGTAAAGCCTGCGCTTCAAGGGCAATCCCATTGTGCTGTACCATTGGTTGGTCTCCTATGATGACACTCTCATCCACAAAGTTTGCTGTGTAGACCACAAAGCAAGGGGCCTCTGTCTTGAACAGCAGGAAACGACCTGAGTTTTGGTCATAAAGGAAACCAGCATTGTCATGACCGGCAGGAAGAGCAAATGGGTGATCCAAACCAGATACCAACTGGATTTGCTCATCTTCCTCTTCAAAGATGTCCTTCAACAAAGCACCATTGTAGATGTGTTTAACCACATCACGAGTAGCATCTGGAGTCTTAGCCGGAACACCGTCCGGAGCGATTGGGTAAATACCCTCGGTATTTAGCTGGAAGACATGGCGGTCAACTGTCTGCGTGAAATCACCAGACAAGTTGAAGTAGCTGTGATTAGTTGGATTGACAAGCGTATCCTGATCTGTCGTCACCTTATAGCTGACTTCGTAGGCGCCAGTTTCTTCCAAGTGATAGCTGATCCAGATCTTGAGATTACCAGGGAATCCTCCTGTTCCGTCTGTACGTTCTGTGTAGAGGGTCAAGCCATGGTCGCTCACTTCGACCAATTCAAACAAGCTCGAATCCCAACCTGTTGAACCACTGTGGTTACAGTTGCTAGCGTTGTTGACTTCAAGATTATAGGTCTGACCATTGAGCTCAAATGTCGCACCTGCAATACGGCCCGCTACAGGACCTACACTTGCTCCATGCTTGGGACTATTGCCTACATAGCTATCAAAATCATCAAAACCCAAAATCACATTGGCAAAATTCCCAGCCTTGTCAGGCGTGACATAGCGCAATATGGTCGCACCATAGGTCATGATTTCTAGTTGGTAGCCACTGTCAGTCTCAAAGCGATAAGCCAAGACATCCTTGCCCTCATGATTTCCAAATACACGTTCTGTGTATGCTTTCATTCTTCTCTCCTTTGATCCATTTCTCTTAAGTAAACAAACCATAGAGAGTGTCTCACCATCTATGGTTGTAGTTTCTATTTTCAGAATCCTTTGTCAGAAAACCTTAAGTATCTTCTTAACAAAAGGGGATTCTTCTATACCTGTTTTATGCTTCTACACGTTCAGTCCATGAAGTCGCTGTTGTTTGAAGAACCTTGTTGAGTTCGCCAATGTTCTCAAAACCAGTTGTACGTAGCCACTCACGAGCCGCTGCCTCACCGTCTTTGATGTAGGCTTCAACTGATCCAGCCCAGGTTGCACGGCCACAAAGAACTCCGTTGAAGTTTGCGCCTGATTCGTGGGCAAAGACAAGTGTTTCTTGGAAAAGTTTAGCTGAAACTCCCGCACTCAAGTAGATATATGGCAAGTTAGTTGCTTCATCTTGCGCTTTGAAGAAGGCTGCTGCTTCTTCACGAGTATGCACGATTTCACCTTCGCCAAAGCCTTCAACGTATTTGACGTTGACTGGAACTTCTACTTTCAAGACATCGATGTTGAAGCGTGGGTCTGAGAAGACCTTCATAGCACCGATAACCTTGTGTGGTTTCACTTTTGCGTATTCTGCAGAACCTGCGTCAGAGATTTTTTCATCGTAAGCGAGGATTTCAAGGAAGAATGGAATGTCTTCCGCCACACACTCAGAACCGATGCGTTCGATGTAGGCTTGTTTTTCTTGGTTGAGTTCGTCAGAGCTGTCTACATCATAGTAAAGCAAGAATTTGACAGCATCAGCGCCTTGTTCTTTGATGCGTTTTGCAGACCAAACATCCAAACAGTCAGGCAAGCGTTTGGTGCTTGTTGTGTCGTAGCCAGTTTTCTCATAAGCAAGGAGAAGACCAGCATTAGCATCAAGCGCTTTTGTAGCTGGGAGACCATACTCGGGGTCAAGAAGCATTGATGAAGCGTATTTTGTCAATTCATCTGCAACCAAGACTTTGAGTTCTTCCATTTGATCCACTGTTGGCTCTTCTGTTTGATATTGAGCCATGAGGCGTTTCAAAGCACCACGTTGGTCAAAGGCAAGAGCTGAGATAATGCCGTTCTCGTCAGAGAGTTTTTGCAAGCAAGCTACTTTATTGGGACTTAATTGTAATTTACTCATAGACACTTCCTTACTTTTGATAGTCATGAATGATCACACCTTGTACCACACGGTTTACTGTACCTGTAGGAGATGGTGTATCTGGTTTATTTTCTACCTTGAGTGAAGTCAAGAGGGCAAAGAGTTGAGCATAAACGATGTAAGGGAAAACACGGTAAATATCGTTCAAGACACCGCCACAACCAAGGGCTACTTCTTTGACATTTTCAAGACCAAAGGCTTGATCACTCAAGAGCACGACACGACGAGCAATCTGGTCACCAGCCACTTCACGAACCAAGTCCAAATCGTACTTGCGAGTGTAGTCTGTCGTTGTACCAAAGACCAAAACAACTGTATCTTCGTTGATCAATGATTTTGGACCGTGACGGAAGCCAACTGGGCTTTCATACATGGTCGCCACTTGACCAGCTGTTAATTCCAAAATCTTGAGCTGAGCTTCATGAGCAAGGCCGAAGAAAGGACCTGCACCCAAATAGATGACACGATTAAAGTCGAGGTCAACCAACTCTTTGACATCTGCTACATTGTCTAGAACTTTGCGGACAAGTCTAGACACAACTTCAAAACGTTGAGCTTTCACAGCAAATTCTGTAGGATCAAAGACCAAGAGAGCTGTTAGCAGCATAGATGTAAAGCTAGAAGTCATGGCAAATCCAGCGTCATTAGAAGCAGCTGGTTGCAAAAGCAAGAGATTGCGGTCATCTCCATGAGCTTGAAGAGCCAATTTCCCTTCTGCAGCACATGTAATGGTCACTTGATAGAGGTCATCCACCAAGGCTTTAGCCAAATCAACCGTTGCCACACTTTCAGGTGAATTTCCACTACGAGCAAAGGAAACAAGGACAGTCGCCACATCTTTTTTCAGATAGGTTTCTGGATTGGCAACAATATCAGTTGTCGCAATGGCATTGAAATTCCATTTGCGTTCGTCATAGACTTCCTTAAAGTAAGACACCAAGGTATCTCCCACATAAGCAGAAGTCCCAGCACCTGTCAAGATGACCTTGATATAGTCATGTTTATCCGCAATCCCTTGTAGGAAGGCTGCAATTTCTTCCCGTTTCGCTTGATAGGCTTCAAAAGCTTCTTTCCATACATCAGGCTGTTGGTAGATTTCACGAGTCGTGATTTCTGCACCCAGTTCAAGTAATTCTTCTTTTGTGTAATTTAGCATAGAGTTCCTCTAATCTATTGTCGTTTCATTCCTATTGAAAATATGGGAATGGGAGTGACTCCCATTCCCATGTATATTCTATATAAGATGCTCTAAGTTACATCTTATACTCAATGAAAATCAAAGAGCAAACTAGGAAGCTAGCCGCAGGTTGCTCAAAGCACTGCTTTGAGGTTGCCGGATAAGACTGACGAAGTCAGTAACATATATACGGCAAGGCGACGCTGACGTAGTTTGAATTTGATTTTCGAAGAGTATTATTCATCTTCGTCATCATCGAAGCCCGCTAACAGGTCGTTGACTTTTACAATGCTTTCTGCAGCACGGCTCTTATAATCCGCATCTGCACCTGTAAGGCTTGCATTGATAAATTCAATCACCATTGGAAGATTCATCCCTGCGTAGAGTTCAATGTCGCGACCTTCCATGATCAAACGGCTTACCACGTTACATGGTGTACCACCGAGAAGGTCCGCAAAGACTAGGAAATCATCCAATCCTTCGATAGTAGCTTCAAATTTTGCAGTAAATTCTTCTGGACCATCTTCTGGAAGAAGAGCCACTGCATGAATGTTGTCTTGTGGACCCATGATCATTTCTGTGCTACCTTTAAGTTCTTCACAGAAACGACCATGACTCACCAAAATTAATGATTTACTCATAAATTATGCGCCCATTCCAAGCAAGAATTTACCGATGAATGAAAGACCTACTGCAAGAACGATAATGATACCGATCGCTTTAGTAGAGTTCATACCTTTCTTACCAAGCAACCAGAAGATAAAGGCAGTAAAGATTGCTGGAAGCAAGCGTGGGAAGATTGAGTTCAAGATGTCTTGGAAGTCAATCATCTTTTCACCGATTGGCAATTTGTAAGAAATCTCAAAGTTGATCATTGTTGCTACAAGAGCACCCATCATGAAGACACCAAGTACAGATGCAGCATCAATCAAAGCTGTCAAAGTACTTTGCATGTTGTTGATAAGGTTAACCCCTTCTTTGTAGGCAAATTCCAATTGTTTCCAACGGAAGATGTCATATGCAACTGCAACTGCGATCCAAAGGAAGATACCCCATGGTTGGCCAGCGATCGCCATAGTTGCTGCGATAGATCCCATGATAGCAGGTACAAGTGAACCAAAGATAGTATCTCCAAGAGGAGCGAATGGTCCCATCAAACCTGTCTTGATACCGTTAACGGCATCTTTTGAACCCACACCATCTTTTTCTTCCATGGCAAGGTCAAAACCAGCGATAATAGTGTGGAAGAATGGTGAAGTATTGAAGAATTGAGTATGAACTTTCATCATTTCTTTCAATTCAGGAGTTCCATCCCCATACATTTTACGCAATTGTGGCAAGATCATGTAAAGGTAACCAGAAGCTTGCATACGTTCGTAGTTCCAACCTAATTGGAAAGTAAACAAGCTACGTTTGTTGATTTGATTAAAATCTTCTTTTGTTAGTTTGTAATTAGAATTCGTCATCTTCGATTTCCCCACTTTCTGATGGTGTAGAAGGTGCTGCTACAGCAACTTTTTGGCTGTTCTTGAAGTGAACAACTGCAAGGAAGATACCCACGATAGAGATACCGATCATAGACAATCCTTTGAAGTTGTTAACAAAGCCAATTTTTTCAGCAACTTCAGCAGGAAGAGTGCCAATGATTCCAGCAACTGCTCCACCAAGACTTGTTACGTTTGAGTAAAGAACAGTCAACATAGCTGTCAAACCGAATCCCATAGCAAGGTAGTGAAGGTTACGTTTAACTGGAAGGTAACGAAGCAAGATAGCGAATCCAAGACCTGGAAGCATACGACCTGCAAGAGTCAAACCGTCTGCAACCCATTGGTATTCTTTAACAAGGTTTACAACACCTTGTACGAATTCTCCACCGAAAGCAAGGGCGAAGAATACTGGAAGGGCACGAGAAAGAGCCCATGGAATCGCACCAAGTAGGTAGTTGCGTTCGATACCTTTGTAGTCAAAGCGTTCGATCGCAGCATCAATACGGTGTGCAAAGAAAGTAGTTGTCATACGTCCAAGAACGTCGAAGTATGTCAAAAGTGCTGCTACTGGTACAGCGATTGTTGTAATCGCAAGATCTGTATCAATACCTTGAGAGATAGAGAATGCTGTTGCAAGAACCGCACCAGAAGTTGCGTCGATACGAGAAGCACCACCAAAGGTACCAACCCCGAGAACGAACAACTGCAAGCTACCACCGATAAACAAACCAGTTGTCACATCTCCCATGATCAAACCAGTAATGAAACCAGCGAATACAGGGGAACCTGCAGATGAAACGATTGTCAACTCATCACAGATTTGATAAGCTGAGTACAAAGTGAGAAGTAAAATTTGCCACCATTGTATCATAACAATGACCTCCTAAAAATTTTTTCCTATTTTAATAAGCTCAAAAAGTCTGAAACTGGATCATTTGGAACCATTTGAGCAGTGAGTTTCACACCTTTTTCTGCTAGTTTGTGGAAATCTTCCACATCCTTGTCTACCACGTTGATAGAACGTGTGATAGAGCGAGTTTCTGGTGTTTGAGACATATTGCCGACGTTGAGTGTTTCAAGCGGAACACCTGCTTCGACCAAACCAAGGAAACGGTCTGGTTTACGTGCAACGATAAAGAGACGTTGGCTATCGTATTTACCAGCAAGGATATTTGCTGCTGCTTTCTCAACTGGCAAGATACTGAGTTTCACACCTGGTGGTGTCGCAAGTTTCAAACCACTCTTTTCAATATCGTTGTTAACAACTTCGTCGTCTACAACCATAATGCGTGAAACATTTAGTTTTCCAGCCCAAAGATTGGCTACTTGACCGTGGATCAAACGTCCATCGATACGGCATCCTACAATTGTCATAAGTTTTCCCCCTTTATGTGTTTTAGTGTAGGTTTACGAGTTAAATGAATCTCTTCTTTATATTCGCCCTCAGTTTCAAAGATGATGATGCGGTTAGCACCTTCCTTGAGATAGCTATGAGGGATATAAAGTGAGAGGGTCGGGCCGACGTTCCAGAAACGTCCTAAGTGACGCCCGTTGACAAAGGCAACTCCCTTACCAAACTCAGACAAGTCTAAGTAGGTATCCTTCGGCTCTTCGACCGTAAAGTCGAAAGCGTAAAAGGCTGGCTGTCCTTCTGTCCATCCTTTTGAAAAATCAATTTTCTCAGGATTATCCAGTGGCAGTGGATATTGTTTCCAATTCAGTAAGAAATGTAGATCCTTGCAGACACCTGTACGAATTCCTTTACGTTGCGTATCTGCCAAGAACTTATGACCGTAGTTGACACGCCCCATATTTTCGATCAAGATGTCAATTTCTGAAAAGCCTTCTCGATTGCCCTGACAGTAGATATCTTCACCTATCTCTGTCTGGTATTGAGTAGCAATCCATTGACCATCTACAAAGAGCTGAGCTCGGTCACGTCCATCGATGATACGGAGACGTTCTTCTTCTGCATCCCAACTTGCCTCATTGCGGTAGAGAAGGTAGCCATAACTTTGACCAAGTTCTTCCATCGCTTTTGGATAGAGGCTTTCAGTAGGACTAGAGAGACTATCCAGAGTTTCAAACAAGGAAACTTTTTCGACCAATGGAATGGACCCTATCTCCATGCTTTCCTTATAGAGTGGTTCCAACTGTGGATAATCTGGGAAGTGGGTTGCCATCATCTTCTTGACTGCTAAGTATTTAGCAGTTGGATTTCCTTCTTCATCGAGAAGGGCATCATAGTCGTATGATGTGACTTGTGGCAAATCCAGAGTTCCTCGAGCCGAGCAACCATTCATGAAACCAAAGTTTGTTCCACCATGGAACATGTAAAGGTTGATAGAGCCTTGCTCCAATACCTCTCGAACAGCTTCTGCCAATTCTTTAGGATCCCGTGTGATGATGGGTTCTTTCCAACGGTTGAACCAACCATCCCAGAATTCCATACACATGAGGGGCCATTTCTTGCCATGCTCATCAAAGAATTCCTGCATCTGTGAAAAGTTGTACGGAGCTTTAGAGCCGAAGTTTCCTGTCACAAAGAGGTCGTCTTCGATCAAGGTTCCGGCTTTCAGAGTAGCCCTCCATGGGCCATCTGAAGTAAAGAGTGGGCAATCAATCCCTCGGTCTTCCATCAATTTTCGAATTGCTCGTAGATAAGACTTATCTTCTCCATAAGAGCCATATTCATTTTCGACTTGCATCATAAGAATGTTTCCACCATTATCCAACAAGCGAGGCACAAGCCTTGGCAATAATTGGTCATAATAGCGAGCAACAGCCTCGATGTAGGCCGGGTCGGACGAGCGAATTCGCATGTCCTTTGTCAAGAGCCAAGCCGGCAAGCCACCAAATTCCCATTCCGCACAGATAAATGGAGACGGGCGTACAATGGCATAGAGACCTAGATCTTGTGCAATTTGAAGAAATCTCTCCAAATTTCTGGCACCTTCAAAATCAAACTCCCCTTCAACAGGTTCGTGTAAATTCCAAGCCACATAGGTCTCGACTGTATTAAAGCCAAGCGCCTTTAAGTTATAGAGAGAATGATACCAATCCTCTGCTGGAATCCTAAAATAATGAATGGCGCCGGACAAAATCTTGAACGGTTTTCCGTCTAAATAGAAATCGTCCTCAATTTTAAATCTGGTCATGTTATTACCTCTGACGAATTAAGTTTGCGCTTTCATTTATTATAATATTAAATATAATCAAATCTTTTGCATTTGTCAATAGGTTTTAGAAAATTCTTTAAAATTTTTCTATTTTTTTACTTACCGTTTACCGAAATTATCAAAAAATCGCATGAAAGTCGTTTTTTTATGTATGATAATTCACAAGGCTAGAAAATGAAATTTTTTACATGTAACATAACATCTTTAGTCGATTATTTTAATTTTTTTTTACCTTAATACTACTATTTTCTCAGTATTTGTGGTAGAATCAAGGTAGGAGAAAGAGAATCGAGGTGAAATTATGGCTATTCCAAAATACCAATATATTAAAGATGAATTAAAAAACAAAATCATCTCAGGTCAATTTGCGAGTGGAGATAAATTTTATACAGAAGCAGAATTGATTGCGATGTACGATGTTAGTTCGATCACCGTTGTTCGTGCTTTGAATGACCTTGCAAAAGACGGCTATATTGTCCGTCAACAAGGTAAAGGAACTTTCGTTTCACGTGCCCGTAAGCACAAACTCGTTGAGTTTTCAGATGTTGAAATCTTTGAAACAAAAGACGACAAAGTTACTGTCCTTTCTATCGAACGCGGAAACAAACTTGAATATTTAGATAAACTTGGACTACGTGGAGATCAATTCTACTATAAGATTGAACGTATTCGTCAGACAAACGATGTGACATACATCTACCACACATCTTATATTCCTGAGCAATACATCAATGCCAACTATCCAAATCTTGACTATTATAGCTCTATCTATACACGTTTCAAATTGGATTACCGCATTCACATGAGTGATGAACATTTTGAGGAAATCAACGAAATCGCATTCCCAACTCCAGAGCATGCTGCTTCTGTACTCGGAATCGATACACAATTCCCAACTGTCTTCCAAACGAAGACTACAAAACTTGAGGCCACTGGCCAAGTCCTTGCCTATAGTGAAACTTATAAGCGAGCAGACTACTACAAAATCAAATTCATCTCATGTAACCGAGGTCATTAAGAAAAAGCCTGAGCCTAGCTTAGGCTTTTTCTATATTCATTATAGCACGAGAAAGAAGTTGGGAAAACGCTATGAAGGGCTCTTATTTAATTAGTAGCATTTTTACTAAAAACAAGGTAAATTTTCATTTGGTTTTTCCTCTGTTTTATCCCTCATTAGCAAATTTCTCCTAAATCTTATGATTTCCTCTATTTATTATAGTTCTTATATAAACCCACTTGACATTTTACTCCTTAGATAATAAAATAAAATTGGTTTTATGTAAACGCTATCATATATGATAATAACAAGGAGGTTTTGTCATGAAACTAGAAAAGAAACAGCGCTTCTCCATCCGTAAATACGCGGTTGGGGCAGCTTCTGTACTGATAGGATTTGCTTTTAGCGCTCAAGTCGTATCTGCCGACGGGATTACTCCAGCTCCGACAGCTGAAGAAACTGTCCAAACAATTCAGGAGAGTCCACAAGCAGTCAAAGAAGCTGTAGACTCCAAGGTTCCAGAAAAACTGGAAGAAAAGGCTGACAAACCTGTAAAAGAGGAGGTCAAAGAAGACCAGGAGGTTCCTCGAACAGTTGCTCCAAAAACAGAAGAGTCAAGCGCACCAGTTGTGACAGATAATGCTACTCCAACTCCTACTGCCGAGAAAGAAAGCCCTGCCCCAGCTGAAACTCCTGCTGAAAGCACTTCTTCAGAAAAGAAAAATGAAGCCGTCACACCTGCAGTAGCCACTCCTAGCACGGAACGAGCAGCTCAGGTAAATGAAAAACTGGCAAAACGAAAAATGATCTCAATCGACGCTGGACGCAAGTATTTCTCTCCAGAGCAACTCAAAGAAATCATCGACAAAGCCAAACACTACGGCTATACTGATCTTCATCTACTAGTTGGAAATGACGGCATGCGTTTTATGTTGGACGACATGACGATCAAAGCGAATGGCAAAACCTATGCAAGCGACGATGTCAAACGTGCACTCGAAAACGGAACTGATGCCTACTACAAGGATCCAAACGGCAACCATTTGACAGAAAGTCAGATGACGGACTTGATCAACTACGCTAAAAATAAAGGTATTGGCCTCATTCCAACTGTAAACAGCCCTGGTCACATGGATGCGATTTTGCATGCCATGAAAGAACTAGGCATCCAAAAACCGAACTTCAACTACTTTGGTAAGGAATCTGCTCGTACCGTTGACCTTGATAACAAGGAGGCTGTTGCATTTACCAAAGCTCTGATCGACAAGTATGCTGCTTACTTCGCTGGCAAATCTGACATCTTCAATATCGGACTAGACGAGTACGCCAATGATGCTACAAACGCCAAAGGCTGGAGCGTTCTTCAAGCCTACAAGTGGTATCCCGAAGATGGCTTCCCAGATAAGGGTTATGACAAATTTATCGCCTACGCAAACGACCTTGCTCGCATCGTCAAATCTCACGGCCTCAAACCAATGGCCTTTAACGATGGTATCTACTATAATAGCGACACTAGCTTTGGAACCTTTGACAAAGATATCATCGTTTCTATGTGGACTGGTGGATGGGGCGGATACGACGTCGCTTCTTCTAAACTTCTAGTTGAAAAAGGCCACCAAATCCTTAATACCAACGATGCTTGGTACTACGTCCTCGGACGAAATGCCGATGGCCAAGGATGGTACAACCTCGACCAAGGACTCAATGGTATCAAGAACACTCCAATCACTTCTGTACCAAAATCTGATGGAGCTACTATCCCGTTCATCGGGGGTATGGTAGCTGCTTGGGCGGATACCCCATCTGCACGCTATTCACCATCACGCCTCTTCAAACTCATGCGTAGCTTCGCAAATGCCAATGCTGAATACTTTGCTGCCGACTATGAGTCTGCTGAGCAAGCTCTGAAAGAAGTCCCAACAGACCTTAACCGCTATACTGCAGAAAGTGTCGCGGCTGTCAAAGAAGCTGAAAAAGCCATTCGCTCACTCGATAGCAACCTCAGTCGTGCCCAACAAGACACCATTGACCAAGCAATTGCAAAACTCCAAGAAGCTGTCAGCAACCTAACATTCACACCAGAAGCTCAAAAAGAGGAAGACGCGAAACGCGAAGTTGAAAAACTTGCCAAGAACAAGGTGATCTCAATTGACGCTGGACGTAAGTACTTCTCAGCTGAACAACTCAAACGTATCATTGATAAAGCTAGTGAACTTGGATATTCTGATGTGCATCTCCTCCTAGGAAATGACGGACTTCGCTTCCTACTTGATGACATGACTATCACTGCTAACGGAAAAACTTATGCAAGTGACGATGTCAAAAATGCCATCATTGAAGGAACAAAAGCTTACTACGATGATCCAAACGGAACCACTCTTAGTCAGACTGAAATCACTGAATTGATTGAGTACGCAAAATCAAAAGGGATTGGACTCATCCCAGCGATCAACAGCCCAGGTCACATGGATGCCATGCTTGTCGCTATGGAAAAATTAGGTATCGCAAACCCTCAAGCCAACTTTGACAAGGTCTCTAAAACAACCATGGACCTTGAAAATGAAGAAGCGATGAACTTTACAAAAGCCCTTATCGGCAAGTACATGGACTTCTTTGCAGGCAAGACTAAGATCTTTAACTACGGTACAGACGAATACGCTAATGACGTTACCAACGCTCAAGGTTGGTACTACCTCAAATGGTATGGACTCTATGGCAAGTTTGCTGAATATGCCAACACTCTTGCTGCTATGGCTAAAGAAAGAGGCCTTCAACCGATGGCCTTCAACGATGGTTTCTACTACGAGGACAAGGATGATGTTGAGTTTGACAAGGATGTCATCATCTCTTACTGGTCTAAAGGATGGTGGGGCTACAACCTTGCATCTCCACAGTACCTTGCAAGTAAAGGCTATAAATTCCTTAATACCAACGGAGACTGGTACTACATTCTCGGTCAAAAACCAGAAGATGGTGGTGGCTTCCTCAAAAAAGCTCTCGAAAATACCGAGAAAACTCCATTTAATCAACTAGCATCAACTAAATACCCTGAAGTTGACCTTCCTACTATTGGTAGTATGCTTGCTATCTGGGCAGATAAACCAAGTGCCGAGTACAAGGAAGAAGAAATCTTTGAACTTATGACCGCCTTTGCAGACCACAACAAAGACTACTTCCGCGCTGACTACAATGCTCTCCGTGAGGAGCTAGCTCAAATCCCTACTAACTTGGAGGGATACAGCAAAGAAAGCCTTGATGCTCTAAATGCAGCTAAAGAGGCTCTCAACTACAACCTCAATCGCAGCAAACAAGCCGAGTTAGACGCTCTCGTAGCTAAACTCAAGGCAGCCCGCCTAGGCCTAAAACCAGCGGCAACTCACTCAGGAAGCCTCGATGAAAATGAACTAGCTGCCAATGTTGAAACCAAACCGGAACTCATCACAAGAGCAGAAAAGATTCCATTTGAAGTTATCAAGAAGGAAAATCCGAACCTCCCAGCTAAGCAAGAAAAGATTGTCACACCAGGTGTAGATGGCGAACGCACTCATTACATCTCTGTCCTTACTGAAAATGGTAAACAAACAGAAACCGTTCTAGATAGCCAAGTAACCAAAGAACCTGTGACCCAAGTGGTTGAAATCGGTGCCCCTATTACCCACAAAGGGGATGAAAGTGGCCTTGCTCCAGCTGCCGAAGCGAAACCAAGACTGGATATCCAAGAAGAAGAGATTCCGTTCACTACTGTGACACGTGAAAATCCACTCTTACTCAAAGGGAAGACTCAAGTCGTTACTAAAGGCGCTAACGGTCGTCGCAGTCATTACTACTCTGTGAGCACTAGTGCTGACGGTAAGGAAGTGAAAACTCTTGTAGATAGCCTTGTGACCCAAGAAGCAGTGACCCAAGTTATTGAAGTCGGAACTCTTGTAACCCATGTAGGGGACGAACACGGTCTTGCTCCAACCGCAGAAACAAAACCAAGACTGGATATCCAAGAGGAAGAAATTCCATTCACTACTGTGACACGTGAAAATCCTCAATTGCCAAAAGGACAAACGCAAGTTGTTACTAAAGGAGCTAACGGCCACCGTACTGCCTTCTACTCTGTGAGCACTAGTGCTGATGGAAAAGAAGAAAGAACGCTTGTCAATAGCGTGGTAACACAGGAAGCAGTCACTCAAGTTGTTGAAGTCGGCACTGCCGCTGAGAAAGCTGAGCAAACTGCACCAACTACTGCCAAAGCAGATGAAAAACAACTCCCTGCAACAGGAAGTCAAAACTCTGCAGGTTTGGTCGCAGCAGGACTCATGGCGACTCTAGCAGCCTACGGACTGACTAAGAGAAAAGAAGACTAAGATTCTTCTAAGAGAATACAAAAAAGCGAGATTGAATCTCGCTTTTTGTTATGATTAGTCACCAAGTCCGATACGTTCAAAGATATCCTCTACTCGTTTAGTGTAGTATGCAGGGTTGAAGATTTCGTCGATTTCTTCTTGAGTCAGACGTGAGGTTACTTCTGGATCGGCTTCCAAAAGTGGTTTAAAGTCTACTTGGTTGTCCCAAGAGTAAGCTGTTTTTGGTTGCACCAAGTCATAGGCTTGTTCACGCGTCATGCCTTTTTCAATCAAGGTCAACATCGCACGTTGGCTAAAGATAAGACCGAAAGTTGAGTTCATGTTGCGGATCATGTTTTCTGGGAAGACCGTCAAATTCTTGACGATATTTCCGAAACGGTTGAGCATGTAGTCGATCAAAATAGTCGTATCTGGTGTGATGATGCGCTCAGCTGATGAGTGAGAGATGTCACGTTCGTGCCAAAGGGCTACGTTTTCATAGGCCGTCACCATGTGACCACGGATAACACGCGCAAGACCTGTCATGTTTTCAGAACCGATAGGGTTGCGTTTGTGAGGCATGGCTGAAGACCCTTTTTGACCTTTGGCAAAGAACTCTTCTACTTCGCGTTGCTCAGATTTTTGAAGACCACGAATTTCAGTCGCCATACGCTCGATAGAAGTTGCGATGCTGGCAAGAACTGCGAAGTACTCAGCGTGAAGGTCACGAGGAAGCACCTGTGTAGAGATTTCTTGAGCACGGATACCGAGTTTGTCGCAGACGTATTTTTCAACGAATGGTGGGATGTTGGCAAAGTTACCAACCGCACCAGAAATCTTACCAGCTTCCACACCAGCAGCCGCATGTTCGAAACGCTCGATGTTGCGCTTCATTTCGCTGTACCATGTTGCCAATTTAAGACCAAAAGTCGTCGGTTCCGCATGCACACCGTGGGTACGCCCCATCATGATGGTGAACTTGTGCTCCTTGGCCTTGTCAGCGATGATGTTGGTGAAGTTTTCAAGGTCACGACGGATAATGTCGTTGGCCTGCTTGTAGAGGTAACCGTAGGCAGTATCCACCACGTCGGTAGAAGTCAAACCATAGTGAACCCACTTGCGCTCTTCACCAAGAGTCTCAGAAACCGCACGCGTGAAAGCCACCACATCGTGACGAGTCTCTTGCTCAATCTCCAAAATACGGTCGATGTCAAAGTCAGCCTTTTCACGAATCAAAGCCACATCTTCCTTAGGGATTTCTCCCAACTCAGCCCATGCCTCGTCAGCCAAGATTTCCACCTCAAGCCAAGCACGGTATTTATTTTCTTCACTCCAAATATTCGCCATCTCAGGGCGAGAGTAACGGTTGATCATTTTTGTTTAAATCCTTTCTTTTTGATGTTTCACTTAGGTGGGGCGGACGCCAGCAAACCTTCGGTTTCATGGCTAATTGTTGAGCCTAAGGTCTCAACAATTCCGTCGCTTACGCTCTCCCCACGGCGTGAAACATCTGGTGAGTGACCTACGGTCACTACTGCTTTGTTCTAATTTTCTAAATCTCTATTCAAATCATTTATCAATGCTTTAAGTGTTAATAGAGCACCTAGCACAAACTCACTATTCACTTCCTGAACTTTTATTTTCAAATCTATTAAAATCCTTGCTGCCTCAGAAAGAAGTTCTTTTTTTGCCTCATTTCTACTAACTTTATTTTTAGAAGAAAGTATCAAACCAACTATTCCTCCGACTGCAGCTAATGCAGCTGGAATAACCAATATCGTTCCCAGACCTGCTAACATTCCTCCGCCAAATACAGCTCCTATACCCGCTAAACCACTAGTAACTACTGCTGCCCCAGCTGTTCCTTCAGCAGCCATTAAAGTAATAAGACCAAACCCACTAACAACACCTAAACCTCCTCCAGCAGTGGCACCTAAAGCACCACCAATTTTATCAGCATTAGATTTACTATATTTAATTCCATTCTCAATGAGTTCACGAATTTTTTCATCTTCAATTTCAGTTATCTTAGTCAATTTGCCTTGAGCAATTTTTTCTGAAATGGTAATAATTTCTCCCGCAGCAAGAAGAGTTTCTTTAGAATTAAAAATTTCTTTTGACATTGTGTATCCTTTATATTGTATAAACTAATCTTCCAAGGCACGTCTAAGTTCTTCTTCCGAATAACCAAATGTGTAATCTTCATCCATTCCGTTAGATAACCAAATATCCGCAGCATCATATACATCTAATGATTCATCAAATTCTTCTGTCATTTCAAAAATCAATCCCTTTCCCAAACTCAACCACACTATCCGGTACATCACTAAACAAGGTCACGTGTCCCATCTTGCGGTTGTGCTTTGCTTCTATTTTACCATACATGTGGAGGTGGGCGCTTGGATTTTCTGTGACATATGTTTCTGCAGCCTCGACGTGCTGGCCGAGGACATTGAGCATGACGGCTGGGGCATGCAGGTGGATAGCTGGCAATGGTGCTCCCAGAACACCGAGAATATGGGTATCAAACTGCGAGAAGTCACAGGCTTCAATCGAGTAGTGGCCTGAATTATGTGGACGTGGGGCAATCTCGTTGACGATGATATTATCAGCCGTCGCAAACATTTCCACGCATAGCGTTCCAGAAAGGTTCAGTTGTTCTGCGATTCGCACGGCCATAGCTTTGGCTTTCTCAGCTAAACTTTCCGAAATGCGAGCTGGCACAATGGTTTTTGAAAGAATGTTGTTGCGATGAATATTTTCCTGAACTGGGAAAGCCGTCACATCCTTACCATTTCCTGATACGATGACAGAAATTTCAAGGTCGAAGTTAACAAATTCTTCCAAGACACAGTCTGCTGAGTCAGCGAGTGCATAGGCTTCTTCCAATTCTGCTTCTGAGCGAATGACCTTTTGCCCATGCCCATCGTAGCCACCGGTCGCAGTCTTAAGGACATAGTTTTTCGACAGGTCGATATCTGCCAAGTCTTGACTTGAAGTCACAACCTTGTAGGGTGCCACAGTGACTTGGGCCTTGTTTGCGAGAAAGTCCTTTTCAAAGATGCGATTTTGAGAAATGCGGAGCAAGTCAGTTCCTTGTGGGAGTTGTCCATCCTTGATAACGGCATCCAAACCATCGGCGTCGACATTTTCAAATTCATAAGTGAGAACATCACATCGATCCGCCAACTGACGAAGGGCGTCCACATCATTATAAGGAGCTACGATGATTTCCGCCACACGGGAGGCTGGACAATCCGCCGCAGGATCCAGCGCGATAACCTTGTACCCCATGTAGATAGCAGAAATGGCCATCATCTGACCCAGCTGACCACCACCGATAATTCCGATTGTTTTAGATGAGCTCATTTGTAGACTCCTCTGCTATTTTTCCTTGCTCTTCTGCGAAATCAGCCAAAGCTGTCGCAATAACCAGGTCCTCTACTGAAAGGAGACGGAGGGCAAAGAGGGCCGCATTTGTCGCTCCAGCTTCACCGATAGCCATAGTCGCAACAGGCACACCACCCGGCATCTGTACGATAGAGTAGAGCGAGTCTACACCACTAAGAGCACGAGATTTGACAGGTACACCGATGACAGGAAGGGTTGTTTTAGCTGCAACCATACCTGGCAAATGGGCTGCCCCACCTGCACCTGCGATAATGACCTTGATACCACGGCTACGAGCTTCCTCCGCATGTCTGAACATGAGATCTGGTGTCCGGTGGGCAGAGACAACCTTCTTTTCGTAGGCTACACCGAAGCGGTCTAGGACTTCGGCGGTTTTTTGCATGGTTGCCCAGTCGGATTTTGAGCCCATAATAATGGAAATTACTGGTTTCATTTCTTCTCCTTTTTCTTCCTTTCAACAATCACCTTAGGTTGTGAGGGACGGCAGCAGCCACCAAAGGTGTCTCATGCCTAAATCGGAAGCCCAAGGTCTTCCGATTTCCCTGAAGGCTTGGCTAACAAAGCCAAGCCTTCTTTCACAACGGCGGTGATTGCTCTATATTAGCTCGCTAATGCTCGCAAACCATACGACCATTAACGTATTTTGTGAATTTTTATTTTTCTTTTTAATAATCGTCTAATGTAGTGCGGACGTAAGCGAACGCTTGTGGCGTTCCATTACTAAAACTGGAGCCTAGGTCTCCAGTTTTCCGCTCCTAGTAGCAAAGCTACTAGGAGTTCCACTACTGCGACGATTATTCTATAGTGGCTCGCTTTCGCTCGCCATGGCAAATATGTCTGTTAATCTTTTATGGCCTTGCTTCCGATATCTGTTCGGTAAAAGAGGCCTTCTGTTTTTTGTTGGGAGAGTTCTTGGTAGATGGTTTCTTGGGCTTCTTTGACGGTATCTGCTGTGGTGACGAGCATATAGACACGTCCACCATTTGATAGCAGCGCTCTGCTATTTTCCGCAAACTTAGCTCCAGCATAGTAGGTGATAATGTCGCCTTCGGTCTTGGATGGAAGCTTAACACCTTTTTCATAGTCTAGCGGGTAGCCCTGGGATGCGACAACCACACCCAGAGTCACACCCTTGTCCGTCCACGTGATGTTTGGCTCCTTGCCATCGAGAATATCCGTGATATTTTGCGCAAAGTCAGATGTCAAACGAGGCAAGATAATCTGAGTTTCGGGATCTCCAAATCGAGCGTTAAACTCTATAACCTTCGGACCGTCAGCAGTCAAAATAAGCCCTGCGTAAAGGACACCAAGATACGGACGACCTTCTTTTATCATTCCTTTAAGAACTGGCTTGACAATAGTCTCAACCGCCGTATCAACCACGCTCTGTGGCAAGTGAGGAACTGGCGCATAAGCTCCCATACCACCCGTGTTAGGGCCCTTGTCGCCGTCATAGGCACGTTTATGGTCCTGAGCCGTTGGCATGATGTAGAACTTGTCCCCATTGACAAAGGCAAAGAGAGAGAACTCTTCTCCGTCAAGGAATTCCTCGATGACCACACGCGCACCTGAGTCACCAAATTTATTGTCCAAAAGCATCTCGTGAGCGGCTTCGACCGCTTGCTCAACTGTTTCAGCAACGACGACACCTTTCCCAAGGGCCAAACCGTCTGCCTTGACTACGATAGGCGCCCCCTGCTTTTCGATATAGGCCTTGGCTTCCTCAAAATCTGAAAATGTGCCATAGGCTGCTGTCGGAACGTCATATTTGACCATGATTTCCTTAGCAAAATCCTTGGACCACTCCAGCTCCGCTGCAGCCCTAGTCGGACCAAAAGCCTTGAGCCCAGCTTTGTTAAAATCATCCACGATACCAGCAGCAAGGGCATCATCTGGCCCGATGAAGGTCCAAGCGATATCGTTATCCTTTGCAAACTCTATTAACTTAGAATGTTCGGAAATAGAGATATTCACCAATTCCAGACCATCTAGAGTCATCCCATCATTTCCAGGAGCTACAAAGACTTTTTCAACGTCTTTTGATTCAAGCAATTTCTTAGCAATCGCATGTTCACGACCACCAGAACCGACAACTAACAGCTTCATCTCTCAACCTCTTTTGCGAATTATTTACCAATATTATACCATAAACGTTCGTTTTAATCTTGTTTCACTTAGTATTTTAAGCCAAAAAAGGAAAGAAACTGTTTTCTTCCCTTTCGTTTTTTAATGTCTAAAATGCCTCACGCCTGTGAAGACCATGGTCAAGCCATATTTATCCGCAGCTTCGATGGATTCTTGGTCACGTACTGATCCACCCGGCTGGATGATGGCCTTAATTCCTGCCTTGGCGATTTCTTCCACGTTATCCGCAAATGGGAAGAAGGCATCTGAAGCAAGAACAGCACCGTTAAGACAATCTTTAGCTTGGTCAATCGCAATACGAACAGAAGCCACACGGTTGGTTTGACCAGGACCCACACCAAGTGTCATGTGGTCGTTAGTCACGATAATCCCATTTGATTTGACGTACTTGATAGCTTTCCAAGCGAACTCAAGAGCAGTTGCTTCTGTCTCAGTTGGTTGGCGTTTAGTCACTACTTGCCAGTCAGCTGGGCTTTCTTTGACCACGTCTTGGTTTTGCACAAGAAGTCCACCAACCACACCTGTGTATTCTGCCTCCACTTCACTAGCCTCTTGAGCGTCGAATGGCAAGGCAAGGATACGCAAGTTTTTCTTTTTGTTGGTCAAAATGGCTAGCGCTTCATCGGTATAGCTCGGTGCGATGATGATCTCGAGGAAAACGCCGTGCATCTTCTCAGCAGTCGCAGCATCCACCTCACGGTTGAGGACGACAATTCCACCAAAGATAGACACTGGGTCAGACTCATAAGCATAGTCCCAAGCAGTTTCGATGTCATCAGCTTGACCAATTCCACATGGGTTCATGTGTTTGAGAGCCACAACAGTTGAACGGTCTTTGAAATCACGAATAATACGAATGGCCGCATCCGCGTCACGAATGTTATTGAAGGACAATTCCTTACCGTTGAGCTGTTTCGCTGATGCAATCGAATAGTCAGTCGGCAAAGCTTTTTGGTAGAAGTCCGCATCCTGCTGAGGGTTTTCCCCATAGCGCATGGCTTGCTTGAGGTCATAGGTCAAAGTGAGTTTTTCTGGTTTTGCTTCACCCACTTGAGCTGTGAAGTATTCTGCAATCAAGGCATCATAAGCTGCTGTGTGACGGAAAACCTTAGCTGCCAAACGTTGACGCGTTTCGTAAGTCGTTTCATCATTGGCTGACAACTCGTCCAAAACCACTGCATAGTCAGCAGGGTCTACCACAACCGTTACGCTAGCGTGGTTTTTAGCTGCTGAACGAAGCATGGATGGCCCCCCGATATCGATATTTTCAACTGCGTCAGCGTACGTCACGTCTGGTTTGAGGATTGTTTCCTTGAAAGGATAGAGGTTGACCACTACAAGGTCGATAAGCTCGATCTTATTGTCCTTAGCCGCCTCAAGGTGGCTATCGAGATCACGACGAGCGAGGAGCCCACCATGGATATTTGGGTGAAGGGTCTTGACACGACCGTCCATCATTTCTGGGAAGCCCGTCACATCATCAATCGCAATGGTCTCCACCCCAGCATTGTCAAGGGCAACCTTTGTCCCACCTGTTGAGATAATCTCCCAACCGAGTTTTTTAAGTTCTTGGGCAAATTCAACAATGCCCGCTTTGTCTGAGACGCTGATTAAGGCCTTTTTCGTCATTCTATTCCTCTTTCTTTAGATCCAAGCGCATAGCGACTTCGTTATTTTCTTCTATAAATCCTGTTTCCTGAAAACCCAGACTAGTCAACAGGTGCTTCATTTTTTCATTTCCAACCACATAATCTGCGATAATATGACTGTAAGCTCTATCCATCTGAGCCTCTTTGATTAGAACTTCCAAGGCTTTTCGACCATAACCTCTTCCTTGGTACTGCTGACCAATCATTATCCGCCAGATAAAGTATTCCGCTTCATTCTTGTCTATTTCTAGCAGGAGAAAGCCAACCACTTGCTTATCCCAATAGATTGCCATCGGAAACACATCTTCGTTTTTCCGGTAGAGCCATGCATCAGCTAAAGAGCGCACATTTGGAGCTACGAAACGTGCTCGTTCATCAGCTTCTGATATTTTCAAATCCAGCACTGCCTGAAAACTGCTCTCATCTACCAATTTCAGTTCAATCATTTTTTCTCCTAGCAAGATTGCGTAACCAAAACTTGATTTACTTCTTACCTTCTCTCCACTCCCAAGCTATCCAGCACCTCCGGATACAACTTGTACTCTGCCTCATGAATCCGAGCTTCAAAGCTTTCGATGGTATCATCAGCTAGACGTGGAACACGGACTTGTTTGATGACCTTGCCTGTGTCCACACCTGAGTCCACCCAGTGAATGGTGACGCCACTCTCAGCAACACCAGCATTCCAAGCGTCCTCAATCCCATGAGCTCCTGGAAATTCGGGCAGGTAGGCAGGATGAATGTTAATGATCCGACCCTCGTAAGCAGCGAGCAAAGTTGGCCCAACGATTTTCATATAGCCTGCGAGACAAACCAAGTCAATCTGGTGTTCTTCCAAGAGCTCGACAAGAGCTGCTTCGTAGTCCGCCTTGTTCTCAAACTCCTTGAGTTCAAAAGCATAGGACAGAACGCCGAGCTTGTCTGCACGCTCGAGCACATAGGCGTCTCGATGGTCTGAAAAGACAAACTCCACCGGAAATTCTTCAGCAATCACCTGAAAATTTGAGCCGTTACCAGAGGCAAAAACCGCTATTTTTTTCATTTGATGATGACACTTTCGTTTTCTTTCTTGACGATGCGACCAATTTCATAGACTGGTTCATCCAGTAATTCCTTGACACGATCTACATTTTCAGGGCTAACTGCCAGCATGAGTCCCACACCCATATTGAAGATTTCAAACATTTCTTCATGCTTGATTTTACCGTATTTTTCAAGAGCTTTGAAAATCGGAAGCACTGGAACCTTGTCTTCTTCAATTTCCGCAGCTAGGTCAGCCGCAAACATACGAGGGATATTTTCGATAAAGCCGCCACCTGTGATGTGGGCAATTCCATTGACCAACTCTTCCTTGATGAGTGGCAAGACAGCCTTGACATAGATACGAGTCGGCTCAAGAAGGACCTCCTTGAGTTTCTTGCCTTCCAATTCTGGCAAGACTTCCTCACCCGTGTAGTCGGCAAAAACACGGCGCACGAGTGAGTAACCATTCGAGTGAATCCCACTTGACGCAAGTCCGAGAAGAACATCACCTTCTGCCACTTTTGAACCGTCAATGATTTGAGATTTTTCAGCCACACCGACTGCAAAACCAGCCAGATCGTAGTCATCTTCGCCATACATACCAGGCATTTCAGCCGTTTCCCCACCGATGAGGGCTGCGCCTGCCTGCACACAGCCTTCTGCCACACCAGCAACGACTTGTTCTAGTTTAGCTGGTTCATTTTTACCAGTTGCGACATAGTCGAGGAAGTAAAGAGGCTCCGCACCTGCAGCGATAATATCGTTGACACACATGGCCACACAGTCTTGCCCAATCGTATCATGCTTATCATACTTGATGGCCAACATGAGCTTGGTCCCGACACCATCTGTCCCCGAAATCAAGACTGGCTCTTTGACACCTGTTTTTGAAAGGTCAAACATGCCACCAAAGCCACCAAGAGCTCCCATGACACCTGCACGCTCCGTACGAGCCACGTGCTTTTTGATCCGCTCAACAACTTCATAACCCGCTTCAACATCCACACCCGACTGGGCGTACGCATTTTTATTTGTCATTTTTTAATCCTTTTCTTTTTTGAGAAAGACTGCGACGTATTTTTAGATAAACAATTATTTTATCTAAAAATACTAGTCAGGTCTCTAGCTTTGGTCCCATAGGAGAAAGCGTCTACTGACAAATGCTTTAGCTTTTAGTCAGTAGTGAGACGTGGTGCATAAGCATTTTTATTTGTCATCTTCTCTTCCTTTCCTTTCATGGAGAGTCTTTATCCGTCTATTTGTAAAAACTGGTCTTTTCATCCAAACTTCTACGATAGTCTTCTTCATAGTCGTAGAGAGGAGTTGGGTAGTCGCCGTCAAAGTAAGCTACACAGAGACCACCATTTGGCGCATCTGTTTCGATGCCGATAGAATCAATCAAACCATCAATAGAAAGATAGGTCAGACTATCCGCACCAATGATTTGGCGAGTTTCTTCGACCGTATGATTGGCCGCAATCAGCTCCTGACGCGTCTGGATATCAATCCCGTAAAAACATGGATAAGCTAGCGCTGGACTACCAATAGCAACATGAACCTCAGACGCACCTGCTTCTTTCAAAAGCTGAACAATACGGCGAGAGGTTGTCCCACGAACAATGGAATCATCAATCATCACCACACGTTTGCCTTTGACAACGCCCGAAACAGCAGACAGTTTCATCCGCACCCCTTGCTCCCGCAATTCTTGAGTCGGTTGAATAAAGGTGCGTTGGGTGTATTGGTTTTTGATGAGACCCATTTCATTTGGCAGACCAGATTCTTCTGCAAATCCCATAGCTGCGCTCAGCGAGGAATTTGGTACACCAACCACAATATCTGCTTCGTACTTGAACTCACGCGCTAATTGAGCCCCCATACGTTTGCGAGCTGTATGGACATTGACACCGTGGATATTAGAATCAGGACGAGCAAAGTAGATATACTCCATAGAACAAATCGCCAGCTGGGTATCATTCGTATAGCTATCGTACTGGATGCCATTGTCATCCACGATTACAATCTCTCCTGGTTTCACATCGCGAATCCACTCGGCACCAATGACTTCAAAAGCACAGGTTTCTGACGAAACCACCACCGCTCCGTTTGCCATTTTCCCAATAGAAAGGGGACGAAAACCATTAGGATCAAGAGCCGCAATCAACTTGTCTTCAAACAACAGGATATAAGCAAAGCCACCTTTAACTAGACTGAGTGCTTCCTTTATTTTTCCCATCAGACTAGGATTGTGACTCCGACGAATGAGGTGAGCCAAAATTTCCGAGTCCGAAGTTGAACTGAAAATAGCTCCTCTTTGTTCCAATTCTTTCTTGAGCGATTCGGCATTGGTCAAGTTTCCGTTGTGAGCAAGGCCAAACTGCATATCATGAAAGCGAAAGAGGAAGGGCTGGATGTTGTCCACAGAAGCTTCGCCAGCAGTCGCGTAACGAACATGCCCAATCGCGCTCGTTCCAGTTAGTTTATCCAAATTAGCTGGGTTTCTGAACACTTCTGATAAAAGCCCCATGTCACGATGACGCTTTAGTTTCCCTTGATCATTGGAGAGGATTCCTGCCCCCTCCTGACCACGGTGCTGAAGACTGTGGAGACCAAAATAGGTCAATTTAGCAGCCTCTGGATGTCCCCAGATACCGAAAACACCACATTCTTCATTAAGAGATTTTACTTCGTATGTCATTTTATATACCTTTTATTTCCCTGTGAAATAACGTACAGCCGACGCAAACAGGTGCTGGTCTTTATTCCCTGGGATGTTTTGGAAGAGACCGTCTTCATAACGTTCTGAGTGTCCCATCTTACCGATGATTTGACCATTCTTGCTAGTAATTCCTTCGATGGCATTTACAGAACCATTTGGATTGTACTTAGAGTCCATGCTTGGTTTACCCTCGAAATCAACATATTGGGTAAAGATTTGACCATTGTCACGAAGCTCTGCGAATTCCTCAGCTGTCACGACAAACTTTCCTTCACCGTGCGATACTGGGATGGCATGGATATCGCCCACTTGTACTCCAGCCAACCATGGTGAGTTGGTATTGGCAATTCGCGTTTCCACCATCTTAGCTACGTGCTGGTTGGCATCATTGTAGAAGAGGGTTGGACTAGTGCTGCTTGCATCCTCGAAGTTTCCGTATGGAAGAAGACCTGATTTGACCAAGGCCTGGAACCCATTACAGATACCGATAATCAAGCCACCACGAGCGATAAAGCCATCAATGGCTGCACGCACTTTTTCATTGAGCAAGATATTGACAATAAACTTAGCTGATCCATCCGGTTCATCCGCAGCTGAGAATCCACCTGCAAAGAAGAGAATGTTTGCCTTGCCGATATTGTCAACCATGGTTTCAACTGACTTGACAATGGCTTCTCCATTCAAGGTCACGAATGGCACCAAGTTGACTTCTGCACCTTCTTTTTCAAAAGCTTTTGCTGAATCATATTCTGAGTTTGTTCCTGGGAAGACTGGGATGTAAACCACTGGTTTTTCAATGGTTTCCTTGGCTTTGATGACTGCGTCAGAAGCGACAGCTGGCACTTCTGCCAGTTCTTTAGCTTGAGCAAATTCAGTAGGGTAAACTTCTTCCAATTTTCCTTGAAAGGCACTGTCAAGTTTCTGTCCATCTAGCTTCACACTGTTGACAAGGAGTGTAAAGTCTGCTTTCGTTTGTCCAATCTTCTCTACTCCAGCGATTTCTTCAGGAGATGTGAAGACAAATCCACCCAATTGAGCTGTTAAAGAACTTTCAAGTTCAGGCAAGGTCACCTCTGCACCAATATGGTTCCCAAAGGTAGCAAGTGCCAAGCTTTCAAGGACACCTCCGTATTTAACAGCTGATGCAGATGTTACTTTGTGTCCAGCTTGGATGGTTTCAAATTGAGCAAAATTAGACTTGATAAAATCAAAATCAATCTCTTGTGCCAAGGATTGACCTGGGATGTAGTAGATGTTTTCACCGGCAGTCTTGAACTCAGGAGAAAGCACCTTACGGCTATCTGCTGTTGTCACCCCAAAGGCAACCAAGGTTGGCGGTACAGTCAATTCTTCAAAGGTACCAGACATGGAGTCCTTACCACCGATAGATGGCAAGCCAAGCTGGATTTGTGCTTCGATAGATCCTAGAAGAGCCGCTACTGGCTGACCAAAACGCTCTGCTTGTTTGTCCATCCGCTCAAAATACTCTTGGTAAGAGAAGCGAGCCTTAGACCAGTTTGCACCAGCAGCAACCAAACGAGCGGTTGCTTCGATAATCGCATAGGCAGCACCGTGGTATGGAGACCATTCTGCCACATAAGGGTTGAAACCTTGCGCCATGACAGACGCAGTATTGGTCACCCCGTGCTGAACTGGCAATTTCTGGACAGATGCCTCAGTTGGTGTGAGTTGGTAGCGACCACCAAGTGGGTGATTGACCGTTGAACGACCGACCGAGCAGTCAAAGATGGTCTGCAAGCCTTTTTGACTTGCATGGTTCAAATCAGACAGAACCGCAAGGGTATCTGCTTCAAGTGTGTTAGTACTTGTTGTGCGTTCTTCTGGGAGTTTGACATCCTTGTCCACAACCTTGGCATCAACGACTACGCGCACACCGTTTGTATCAAGGAAACGGCGTTCCAAGTCGACAATCGTTTCACCATTCCAGTGCATGACAAGATTTGGTTTTTCAGTCACTGTTGCCACAACAACCGCGTCAATATTTTCTTTATTACATTCCGCAACGAAGTCATCCACATCTTCAGGACGAACCACGACCGCCATCCGTTCTTGTGATTCAGAGATGGCAATTTCTGTACCGTTCAAGCCTTGGTATTTAAGAGGAACCTTGTTGAGGTCGATTTCAAGACCATCTGCCAATTCACCGATAGCCACACAGACACCACCTGCTCCAAAGTCATTGGACTTCTTGATGAGACGAGTGACATCTCCATTACGGAAAAGACGTTGAATCTTGCGCTCTTCGATGGCATTCCCTTTTTGAACCTCAGCACCAGCAGTCTCTACAGACTCAACTGTTTGAACCTTAGAAGACCCTGTCGCACCACCGACACCATCACGTCCAGTCTTACCACCGAGCAATATAATCACGTCACCTGCTTCCGGTTTTTCACGGACTACATTTCCCTTAGGAGCAGCACCGACAACTGCACCAAGCTCCATGCGTTTGGCTACAAAGCCTGGGTGGAAGTATTCACGAACGTAAGTCGTCGCCAGACCAATTTGGTTACCATACGAAGAATAACCATGAGCCGCTGTCTTCGAAATGACTTGTTGTGGCAATTTACCAGCGCGAGTTTCCGAAATCGGAGCTGTAATATCACCAGCACCTGAGATACGCATAGCTTGGTAAACATAAGAACGGCCTGACAATGGGTCACGAATGGCGCCACCGATACAAGTAGCCGCTCCACCAAATGGTTCAATTTCCGTTGGGTGGTTGTGGGTTTCGTTTTTAAACATGAGGAGCCAAGGTTCCTTGACACCATCAACGTCCACTTCGATTTCAACCGAGCAGGCATTGATTTCGTCAGACACTTCCATATCGTCCAAACGACCATTAGCACGCTCATAACGACCAAAAATAGTCGCCATATCCATCAAGGTTTGTGGCTTTTCAGACCGACCTAGTTCCTCACGCATGGCAATATACTTGTCATAAGTCGCTTGCAATTGCTTTTGGAATTTAGAAGCTGAGAAGTCAATGTTTTTCAACTCAGTCTCGAATGTTGTATGACGGCAGTGGTCAGACCAATAAGTGTCCAAAACCTTGAGCTCTGTTTCTGTCGGCACGCGCCCGATTGACTTGAAATAGTCTTGGATAAAGAGCAAATCATCCACTTCCATTGCCATCCCTTGCTCGGCCTTGTAGCGAGCAAAGTCTTCTGCCGTATAACTTTCAAAGAAAGTCAATTTAGGAATGGTCTTGTCCGACTCTGAAAATTCCTGCTTGGCAATCCCTGTCGTGATGTCCTTGAAACGAGAATCAACTGGATTGAGCAGATAGTTTTTGACCGCTTCCAACTCAGTCGCATCAATATCTTTATTAATCAAGTAAAGTTGAGCTGTGTTGACTGTCACGTCACTCGAACTTCCCAGCAAAAGCAAGGCTTCCTGTGCCGAAGCTGCACGCTGGTCAAACTGCCCTGGCAAACTTTCAATGGCAAAGAAAGCATAGTTGGCAAGATCCGCTTGCACGGCCGCTTCGTCCAAGACATGATCTGTCACCTGCTCAGAGAAGATATGTTTTTCTGCAGGCGCAAACAAATTCTCTGCCAAGTCAAAGACATCATAAACTTGCACGATGCGAATACTTTTCAAAGTTGAAAGTCCCAAGTTGTGCTGGAGCTCCCTTACCAAACTCTCTGACTTGACTTGAAAATCAGCCTTTTTTTCAACAAAAATACGTTTATTCATCAATTCTTATTCCTTTATTTCAGCTCTTGCAATGTTCCCAAACATCCTTGAGGTTGTTATTTCAATTCCTGCAACTTTTCCCAAACAATCTCGTAAACGTCTGTCCGTTCTCCCAATCCCCTACGGAGTGTAAAGGTCTGGGGGACCTTTACAGCCTGAGTCCTTACATCTGAAAGACGAAGGTTTTCCGTTTCTAACAGCTTATTTCAAAGCCTGCAATTTCTCCCAGACAATCTCATAAACATCTGTCAATTCTCCGAGTCCTCTACGGAAAACATCCTTGTCCATGTGGTTGCCATCTGCATCCCACAAACGGCAGTTATCTGGTGAAAACTCGTCTGCCAAGATAATCTTGCCATCCTTGTCAAAACCGAACTCTAGCTTAAAGTCAATCAATTTAAGACCAATCTCAGCAAACCAAGCCTTCAAAAGTTCATTGATACGACGGGTTTCTTCCTTCAAGTAAGCAATCTGCTGATCATCCGCAATTTTTAGGAATTTCACATGCTCATCATTGATAAAGGGATCATCCAAATCATCATTTTTATAGTAAAATTCGACAATTGGAGTCTCAAATGCAATACCTTCTTCTACGCCAAAACGTTTTGAAAAGGAACCAGCCGTGTAGTTGCGGAGCACAACTTCCAAAGGAATAATCTCCACCTTTTTATTGAGTTGTTCCGTATCCGAAATTTCCTCCACAAAGTGAGTCGCTACACCAGCCGCATTTAATTTCTCAAAAATAAAAGATGAAATCTGATTATTTAACACTCCCTTGCCCGCAATCTGCTCCTTCTTGACACCGTTGAAGGCAGTTGCCTGGTCCTTGTAAGTTGAAATAATGAGATTTTCATCCTCAGTTGTATAGATATCCTTGGCTTTTCCCGAATAGATCAGTTGTTTTGACATTTTAAAGTTCGCCTTTCGTTTTACTTGAGCACATTCTACCACAAAAGCATGAAAAATTCAAGATTTTTTACGAATAAATAACGTATTCCTGTTTCAAGCGTAAAGAAAAACTGCAAGATAAGCTCTTCTTACAGTTTAAAAATCATTTATCCTCTGAAAAACACGAATATTACCCTTTATTCAAAAATTGATCCCAAAAATAACGGAGATAGCTTTTCTTTCCCGTAATCATCTGCAGGCGGCCTTCTAAACCATAGCGAAGTTTTTCAGCCTGCTCCGAAGTTAAATTAGTCTCCGCCTCAATTTTAAAGAAATTTCCTTGTTCAGTCTTTGTAGCTGTCGCATCAATACTTGTAATCGTAGAATCCAGGAAAATTTGATTCTTGGCATCATTAGTCGTAGTATAACGAACAGAGTCCCCAATCTTGACTCTAGCAACATCTTTTGAACTGAGATAAGCTGTGAGTTTGGTTTTCCCTTCTTTTTCCAAGGATGGGTAGAGTTGGGCTAGCAGGGTTCCTTCTGCGACCATGGTAGATTCACTAGTCTCAGGATTAAGGTGAAGCACCCCATCCTCACTTGCTGTAATTTTCCCCTTGTCCAGCAGACCTCCTTGGACTTTCTTACCCGATTCCGCCTCCAAAATTTTCTGATCTAGAAGAGTTAATTCCTGGCCAACTTTGACTAAGTGCTGAGACTTGAGCGATTCCAGCTGACTATCCAGTCCCGTTGCGTGGGCCTGCTGAGCCCCAGATCCCGCATACTGCACACGATAAGTAGCTAAACTAGACTCTAGCTGGGTGATTTGAGCATCCACTTGCGCAATAACTTGCGATTTAGCGTGCGGATCTTCTTCACCTTGATTTTTATAGGTCTGGTAAAAAGAGTAGGCTGGATTCTGACTATCTAGTTGATCTCCCTTTTCAATCGCTGACTTGGCTGTTTTGTAGTCTCGTATTTTTTCCTCTGTTTGGCTGATAAGATTGCCAATCTCGGCCTGGCTCTGACTTGCTGCCGCATTTTGAGAGGAGATGTTGGCATTTTGCTGCGAAACATTGCTCCTAAGACTACTAGCTTGGCTGAGATAGTCTCGAAACATCTCTTGGTAACCAAACTTATCCGCCTCTGGAAATTGATCACTCCCCTCTTTCAAACTGGATTGCAAATACCCCAACTGCTTTTTTTGATCCTTTAGCATCTCCAATTGACTAGCATATGCCTCAACCTGGATAGCCTCCGCTCCTTGCTGGTACTGAACGAGCAGATCTCCTTGCTTAACCAACTTGTTTTCTTCCAGATAGTTGCCCACAATGCGTTGATTGCTAGTCGACTGGATGTTGGCAATGATCCGACTAGGTTCGACAGTTGCTCTGGTAGATAAACTAATCTCCTTCTCTGCAAAAACTGCAAATCCCAGTAAAAACATGAGCAGAAGTGACATAGGTAAAATCACCCGACTGGAAAAATTATGGTAACGACGATTATAAAACTCCGCACTTTCTAAAAATTCTGGTTTCATCTTCTCCTCTTTCTAGCTATTGACCAAATGGGCATAAAAGCCATCCTGTGCAAGCAAGTCTGCAGGGGTGCCTTCTTCGACAATCTTGCCCTGATCCAAGACAACAACCTTCTCTGTCCGCTCAGCGATGGTCAAGCGGTGGGCGATGAAAATAAGGGTCTTGTCTAGTGTCATGAGATTATCCACGATCCGCTTCTCTGTCAAGATATCCAGACTGCTGGTCGCCTCGTCCAAGATCAAGACAGGCGCATCTGTCAAGAGAGCACGCGCCAGAGCGATTCGCTGACGTTGTCCACCTGAAATTCCAGCCCCATCCGAAGTTAATTCTGTCTGGTAATTCAGTGGCATGCGCTCGATATCCTCTCGAATCTCGGCCAATTCGACTGCCCGTAAGATATCCTCTTGAGTCGTCCCCTCCTTGGCTCCCAAAAGAAGATTCTCCAAAATCGTTCCGTTAAAGACATAGGGCTGTTGAGGCAGATAGTTGATATACTGGCGCAGGGCTTTTTTATCAATCTGATTGAGATTGACACCACCCAGACTAATCTCCCCTTGACTTGGGTCGTAAAAATTAACCATCATCTTGGCCAAGGTGGTCTTTCCTGACCCTGAAATCCCCACAAAAGCCACCTTAGACCCTTGCGGAATGGTCAAATTGATATCCGACAAGACGTCACGACCATAGCCATACTTGTAGTGAACCTGTTTAAAGGTCATATCCCCTTTCATCATGCTCAAATCTTCTACCGTTTTCTTCTCCTCAAACTCCGAAGCTACTAGATAAACCTCATTTAAGCGATTATTGGCAACCTGCGCTGTCTGAAGTTTGGTTTGTAGGTTAATGATATTTTCCAAAGGATTGGTAAAGTAAACAAGCAGGGTGTTATAAGTAATCAGCTGACCCAAACTCATTTTCCCATCCATGACCAGAATAGCTCCCAGCCAGAGAACAGCAACATTGAGCAGGAGCTGGGCAACTTTTTTCAGTGCCTTTTGCTGGCTTTCTGCCCGACTGTAGGTAAAGGATTTTTTCAGATAAGCCACAAATTCCTTATCAATCTTTTGATAGCGTGAACTTTCACTGGTCAAAGACTTAATGGTCTCAATACCGTTGATGTCCTCGATGATAGAAGAAGACAGAACCGCATTAGCTTCCATGGTATCCCGATTCATCTTTTCAAAAGGCTTCATAAAGGCAAAGATAATCACTGTATAGATGGGAAGCGCAAGCAGACTAATGAAAAAGAGTGTCATATTTTGTGAAAACAAGACCAGCGAGATAATCAAAATCGTCGACACATCTAGGAAAATCGACAGAATGGTCGACGCCAGCGCATCGATGATACTGTTGGCATCTGTAAAACGAGAAACGATTTCTCCTGTCCTGCGTGTCGCGAAAAAGGACATCGGCAGGTGAAAAACATGCTTGATGTAGGACAAAATCACATCGATGGACAACCGTTGACCCAGAACAAGTAAGAGGTATTCCTGCGCATAAGACAAAATCTGCTGGAGAATATAGACGATGACCAGCCCAATAGAGATAATACCCAGTGTCGAGCGCATCTGGTCTGGTACGTAACTATCAATGATGGACTGAAGATAGTAGGAACCCACGATATTGATCAAGGTCACCAAGAGTGTCGCTAGGACGATATTGGTAATTAAGCCATGCTGTTTGAGTAAGATCGGCAAGAAGGATAGGAGTCCCTGTTTTTTCTCCTTATGAGGTTTATAGTCCGGTGATGGTGCCATAAAAATACTAACCCCTGTCCACTCTTGCGCAAATCGCTCACGGGAAATCTTGGTCAGCTTGATACTAGGATCTGGATCAGCGATATGAATGTGCTTTTTATCCTGACCTATCACCACATAGTAGTGGAGCAACTTCCCTTCCTTGAGCACATGAGCCACAAAAGGAAAGGTCAAATCTGGCAAATCAAAGAGCGTCATATCCGCCTTGATAGCCCGCGTCTCAAACCCAATCTCCTCTGCCACCTTTACAAGTCCCAAAGCGGTCGTCCCATCCATGGTCGTCTTGGCTAACTCTCGTAGATGAGCCAAGGAGTAATAACTACCGTAGTAACCAAAGACCATAGCCAAAGAAGCCACGCCACAATCCATCTGATCCACCTGGGGACGATAGTGCCTTTTCCTAAATTTCATATCCTTCTCCTTTTTCTAATAATCTCTTTAAAAATTTGTAAGATTATTTTAACCAAATAAGGATGAAAACAGGAAAATATTCCTAAATAAACCATTTTTACGCCTAAAACGCACTTCAAAAAGCATAAACTATCATTTAAATGTAAAAAGCAGAACAAAAGTTCTGCCTGCTTAAAGTAACCGTTAAAAAATGAATGCCTAGAAATAAACTATTCTGAAATGATATTCTCTTTACTTCTATAAAGTGAGATAAATGTCATCAAAAATAATGAAATCGTAGGTATATCAAAACATTCAAACCACGTAGGTAGATTTATTTTGTTTACATCAGCCACAATTCTAATCATTAGATAAGCCATCGAGCTAGACAATACAATAAACTCTGGCCAAGCTTTTCCTAGTAATTGAACAACTTTCATCTCAAACTCCGATCTGATGGTTCATCAATTTCCAATCGTACTTTCTTTTGTTTTGTACTTGTATCCTACATAAAACAGACCAAGCAGAATTGGATAGGTTTCTGGATAAAACAGAGTATTGATCGGATTTTTCATAATCAAATACGTTGCGATATAAAGAATAATCGATACGACAAAATACCCCTCAGCAAATCCTAATAAGATTTTTTTCATAGCAGACTCCTATTTACCTGAAAAGAGTGCTCGAGTTGTTAAAATAGCTCCACCTGTATATACAAAACCTTTTACAAAACCAACTGCCACAGGGATAAGAAGGGGAAAGGCTCCCCCTTGAATTTCCTGCAAGTCCGTATCAGTCATTGTTTCAAATTTTAAAATAGATTTTTCCATATCATCTCCTCCTTCTATTACCATCTACTCGTCACATAATTATAACCTGCAATTCCTGCTGCAGTAATTCCACCAGCAATTTTAGCTGCTGTCACAGGATTAGCAATCACCCAAGCTACAATCGGCCATGCTCCCCCATTCACATCCGTCAACTCTTCTTCTGTAAGAGCTACAAAGTTCTGTTCCATGTTGTCAAAGTTTGTCATTTGTTTTCTCCTTATTTTTTCTATATATTTAATCTTTAACCTCTAAGCCACTTAAATAGCCAGATTGGGTAAATTACTGAAATCATTTTCTTCTCTCCTTTCTTTTTTCCTTACCTATCTATTTTCGAGAAGTAATTTAAAATGAACAGGTAAATTTCATTTATTTTAAATACCATTTGATCAACCATGGCAATAAGATTGGTAAATACATCACATAGTCTCCTTCCCTTTTCCTTACCTATCTATTCGAAAAACAATTCGAAAATGAACAATTCATTCATTTTTATTTTAAAAACCACTTAATGAACCACGGATAAAAACCAGTCACATACATAAATGTTCCTCCTTTTTCTTTCTCATCTCTTTATTCGCAATTTCTACTAAAAGTTTCTCTTTTTTCTGCAAATAAAAAACAACATGACTTGCATGTTGCTTTTGGCTATTTTTTATCTTTAATAATCGCTACTACATCCGCTACACTTTGAAGTTGGTCGATTTCCTCATCAGTGATTTCGATACCAAATTCATCTTCTAGTGTCAAAACAAACTCCATCAAATCCACTGAGTCCGCATCTAGATCGTCTTTCAAACTCAAAGCCTCTGTTACGGCAAAGTCTTCTCCCTGTCTCTCTTGGATAATGGTTACAATACGGTCAAAAATTTCTTTTTCTGTCATCTTTTTTATTCTCCTGAAAATTCACGCGCAGTCTGAGCAACTACGTCTGTTTCTAGCATGGTACGAATCTGACGAATCGTACTGTACACAGCATTGGCATCACTTGAGCCATGAGTTTTTACAACTGGCGCCTTGACGCCAAACAAGACTGCTCCTCCAACATCTGAATAGTTGAGCTGTGTCTTCAACCCCTTAAGACTATCCTTGAGAAGTAGAGCACCTAGCTTCGCTCGAAGGCCACCACCCGTAATAGCATTTTTAAGTAAGCCCATGATTCCCAAAGCTGTACCTTCGATAGATTTGAGAACAGCGTTTCCCGTGAAACCATCTGTTACGACAACATCCGCAACGCCATTCATCAGATCACGCGCTTCCACGTTTCCGACAAAGTTCAAACTTTCATCAGCTACTAACAAGTCGTATGTTTCCTTACGAAGCGGATCTCCCTTGCTGCTTTCTGTTCCATTGTTGAGCAAACCAACACGTGGTTTCGAAATCCCACGAACATTTTTCGCATAGAAGGAACCTAGGACAGCGTATTGGTGCAGATGATGGGCTGTATTTTCTGCATTGGCCCCAAGGTCTAGCATGTCAAACCCTTTTCCATCGATGGTCGGCAAGGTCGACATGAGTCCTGGACGATCGATATTTTTGATACGACCCACGATAAAGAATCCTGCAGCCAACAAGGCACCTGTGTTCCCAGCTGAGAGGACGGCATCTGCTTCTCCCTCTTTGACTGCCTTGGCCGCTAATACCATGCTGGCATTTTTCTTCTTACGGATAGCTTTTGTCGGCTCATCGTCTGAGTTGATTTTCTCATCCGTATGGATAATGCTGACGCGCTCTGTCGCCGTTAGATATTGCTTGATCTTACTTTCATCTCCGTAGAGTTGAATCTCAATATCTGAAAAATCAGCAAGGGCTTGATTGACACCCTCAACGATGGCTTGAGGTGCGTAATCGCCCCCCATAGCATCTACTGCAATTTTTTTCATTTGTTTTCCTCTTTTAGTAATTGTCCCCAGTCTGCTAGGGAATCAATAAATTTCTTTGATTTAAGGTGAATCCCAACGTACTCTTCGTAGAGTTGATCCATAAATTGGCGTAGCTCTTGCTTGATTTCAGACTTGAGCGAAATGGTCTCCAAGGTCTCAAAATCAATGGCTTGAAATTGATTGAGCAAATAAGGGATGTTGGGATTTAAATGGCAACGTTTCTCGTCCTCATGATAATGATCTGGACAGAGGCAAGCTCCATATTTGAAAGAAAAGTCAAAGGCCTGACCAACCCGATGGCAAAAGACACACTCATTAAAATTAAGGCTAATCCCAAATCGGTTCAAGATTTGAATTTCAAAAATATTGGTCAAAACCTGATAATCTAAACCCTCTTCCATCAACTCTAGAGTCTTTCTCAAGAAGGCAAACAAGGGAGCATCCTGCTGATTATCCTGCAAACTAGCATCTGCAAGAGCCGCCACATAAGTCGCATAAGCCATGACAAAGAGGTCGCTATTGATTTTGGGAAAGGTCATCACCTCATGGTAGTCCTCGATGTAGCTAAGGCCGTCATCATTGATTCGCAAGAGAAATCGTGCCAACACCAAGGGCTGAATAACAGGAGCTAGTTTGGATTGACCAGCGTGTTTGACGAAAAACATGCGCTTCCCAGCCTGCTCGGTGAAGATTTTGACGAGCTTATCATCCTCCCGAAAGTTACGATTGTAGAGTACGAGACCTTGACTCGTTATAGACTGGATCATGCTTCTCTCATGTACTCCTCAAGTCGTTTCATGGCCTCCCTGATTGTTTCCATGCTGGCTGCATAAGAAATGCGAACATAGCCTTCTCCGTAACGCCCAAAGGCAGCACCAGGGATAAAGGCAACAGCCTTCTTCTGGGCAAAATCCTTGAGAAAAGCAAAGGAGTCTTGATTGTAACCTGCTGGAATCTTAGCAAAGATATAGAAGGCCCCATCTGGTTTGATAATCTCAAAACCAAGAGCAGTCATCTTTTCGATGATATAATCTCGACGCTGGATGTATTCCTTCTTCATAGGCTCTGCGTCGTTTTTACCAGCGGTCAAGGCTTCTACTGCAGCATGTTGGGCCATGGTGTTTGCCGCAGTAACCAAATATTGGTGACTCTTGATTAACTGAGCTGTGAAAGCTGCAGGAGCAAAGATAAAGCCTAAACGCCAACCAGTCATGGCATGGGACTTAGATAAGCCATTGATAATAATAGCTTGATCTCTCAGCATAGTTCCCAATGATACATGATTTTCCCCTGTATAGGTCAATTCTGAATAGACCTCATCACAAACAACGAAAATTTCATACTTGCCTAAAACGTCTGCCAAGGCTTCCAACTGCTCTCGACTATAGGTAATTCCAGTTGGATTGGCTGGATAGTTGAGAATAACTGCTTTGAGCTTGTCACCCTGCTCCAAAATGGCCTTTTCCAACATCTCAGGGGTCAAAACAAAACCATTTTCAGTTGTATCAATCTCGACAATCTCTGCCCCAACCAGATTGACAATCGGTTCATAACCTGGATAGGCAGGAGCTGGCAAGAGCACCTTGTCTCCCTCTTCCAAAATAGCTGTCAAAGTAGCAGATAAAGCCTCTGTCGCCCCAATTGTAACCAAGATTTCATTTTCAGGAGCATAGTCCAGTTGGTACTTTTCCTTAACAAAGTCACTGGCTGCCTGACGTAGAGTCAGCAAACCGCTCATCCCTGTATAGTAGGATTGGTTCTGGTCAATGGCTCGCTTGGCTACCTCCTTGATATGATCTGGCGTTGTAAAATCAGGTTCCCCCAAGGTCAAACGCAAGACCCCAGGAATCTCCGAAATAGCCTGGTCAAACTGGCGAATCAAGGAAACTTGAATCTTGTCTAACTGTTTATTAAAGCGCTTGGTTAAGTCCATAGATATCCCCCTTGCTTACAGAACATAGTACTATTATACTACAAAAGCTCCCTGACCGCAAAATCCATCTGAACCCCGCATTTTTCACTTTCTGTTTTACTTTTCTTCTCAACAGGACTATAATAATAAGTGCTTATTTTCGGAGGTTTATATGTCATTTTTATCAAAAAATGGAGCAGGCATCTTGGCCTGCCTTCTCATTTCTATCGTATCTTGGTTTCTGGGAGGATTTTTCCCCGTCGTGGGTGCACCTGTCTTTGCAATTTTTGCTGGAATGCTCCTCCACCCCTGGCTCTCACCCTACAAACAACTAGACGCAGGTTTGGCCTTTAGTTCCAAGAAATTGCTCCAGTATGCCGTTATCTTACTCGGTTTTGGTCTCAATATCTCGCAAGTCTTTGCAGTTGGACAAACTTCACTCCCCGTCATCCTTTCCACCATTTCGATTTCCTTAATCGTTGCCTACCTCTTCCAGCGTTTCTTTGCGCTAGACACGAAACTGGCTACCTTGATTGGAGTGGGTTCTTCTATCTGTGGTGGTTCTGCCATTGCTGCAACAGCACCCGTTATCCATGCCAAGGAAAAAGAAGTCGCCCAAGCCATCTCCGTTATCTTTTTCTTCAATGTCTTAGCAGCACTTATCTTTCCAACTCTAGGAACCTGGCTTCACTTATCAAATGAAGGCTTTGCCCTCTTTGCAGGAACCGCAGTCAACGATACTTCTTCTGTAACGGCCACAGCCAGCGCATGGGACAGTCTCTACCAGACCAATACCCTTGAGTCTGCAACCATTGTTAAACTCACACGAACTCTGGCTATTATTCCCATCACTCTCTTCCTCTCCTACTGGCAAAGTCGCCAGCAAGAAAATAAACAAGGCGTACAACTGAAAAAAGTTTTCCCACTTTTTATCCTTTATTTCATTCTAGCCTCTCTCTTAACGACTCTTCTCACCTCTCTCGGCGTGTCTAGTAGCTTCTTCACCCCTCTCAAACAACTCTCCAAATTCCTTATCATCATGGCCATGAGTGCCATCGGTCTCAAAACCAATCTGATTGCCATGGTCAAATCAAGCGGTAAATCCATTCTTCTTGGAGCCCTTTGCTGGATTGCCATCATCCTTACCAGTCTTGGCATGCAAGCATTGATTGGTACTTTATAAAATAAAAAGGTAGCCCATGGCTACCTTTTTATTGCTCAAGAATTAAGCGAGTATGTTCTCTCTTAATACAACGATTCATCACGATGTCATCGCATCCTCCAGCACGCAAGATTTCTTCCGCTTCTAGATTTTCAAGTCCTAATTGCGCCCAGAAAATCTTGGCATCTGCCTTGAGAAAATCACGCGCCACATCTGGTAAAAACTCGCTCCGTCGGTATACATTGACAATGTCCACAGGAAAAGGAATCTCAACTAGACTCGCATAAGCCTTCTCTCCCAAAATTTCCCCACCTGCAGCCTTGGGATTAACTGGAATGATTTTATAGCCCCGAGCTTGCATTTCCTTGGTCACTCGATTACTAGTTGTTTCCTCACGATCGGACAAACCCACTACCGCTAACGTTTTACTGGTTGTAAGATACTGACGGATCACACCATCACTTGGATTAATAAATTCTTGGCTCATAGAAATCCTCCTTTTTTCTCAGTATAGCATATTTTGAAAAGGCTTGCAGATTTTGACTATAAAAATCTCCTAGCAAGAAAAGAAACCTGCTAGGAGTTCTGTCTACTTCAAGTGAAAGATTAAATCTTTTTCTCAATACAAAATAGAGGAGAAAGAGGACGTTTTTCGTGGATACGGATAATAGCATCGCCTAGAAGATGAGCAATCGAAATTTGTTCAATCTTATCAATCAAACGCTCTTCTGGTAGGTAGATAGTATCCAAAACAACCAATTTTTTAATAGCTGATTTTTGGATATTGTCCATAGCTGGTCCTGAAAGTACTGGGTGCGTACAGCTTGCGTAAACCTCAACAGCACCTGCTTCAGCAAGAGCATCCGCCGCATGACAAATGGTTCCAGCTGTATCGATCATATCGTCAATCAAAATACAAGTCTTACCTTCTACCTTACCAATGATGTTCATCACTTCACTGGTATTCATCTTGTCTACACTACGGCGCTTGTCAATAATCGCAATCGGAGTTTTCAAAAACTCTGCCAATTTACGAGCACGAGTCACCCCACCATGGTCTGGGCTGACAACCACGTAGTCAGAGCCAACCATGCCACGACGTTCAAAGTAGTCCGCAATCAATGGAGCACCCATCAAGTGATCTACAGGAATATCAAAGAATCCCTGAATCTGTGCAGCGTGCAAATCAATCGTCAACAAACGATCTACCCCAGCAACTTCTAGCATGTTTGCAACGAGTTTTGCTGTGATTGGCTCACGCGCGCGCGCTTTTCTATCCTGACGTGCATAGCCATAGTAAGGCATAACAACATTGACAGATTCTGCACTAGCACGCTTCAAAGCGTCCACCATAATCAAAATTTCAAGTAAATTATCATTTACAGGTGAACTCGTTGATTGTAGGATAAAGACGTGTTTTCCACGGATTGATTCTTCAATGTTGACCTGAATCTCTCCATCTGAAAATTGGCGAACAGTCGATTTCCCCAACTCTATCCCAATTTCTTGCGCCACACGCTCTGCCAATTCTCTATTAGAAGAAAGGGCAAATAGCTTTAAATCAGAAAAAGACATGATTTCCTCCGGTATTTATGTATCACTTGTTTTTACACAACATTTTCCATCTACCATTGTAGCGCTTTTTCCTTTATTTTTCAATCAAAAATAAAACAAGAGCAAACATTTATACCCTTGTTTTATACTATTTTATATTAGCTATATTAAAACTAAAAATCCTACATTTTAACAATCGATTTTATGCTAGGATGAGATTTTTTGAGACAAAGTTAGTATACTTCTCTCATACTTCCTGTATCCACATCATAGACAGCACCTGAAATAACCACATCATCAGGAATCAGTGGAGACTCTCTAAGCAATTGCATATCCTCTCTCACACTCTCTTCAACATCCTGAAATGGTAAAAAATCTTGATCAGACACATCAACTCCGAGCTCGTGTTTCAAATGTTCATGAAAACTTTCATTTTGAAAGGTTTGAGCTCCACAGTCTGTATGGTGCAACACCACAATCTCTCTTGTCCCCATTTGTTGCTGGGAAATTACCAGTGAACGAATCATGTCCTCAGTTACTCGACCACCCGCATTCCGCAAGATATGAGCATCCCCAAGGGCCAAACCTAGAGCTTGCGCAACGTGTAGACGTGAGTCCATACAGGTCACGATAGCTACTCTGGTTTTGGGTTTAAGTGGCAGATTTAACTGCCCATGTAGGGCAACATAAGCCTGATTGGCTTGCATAAACTGTTCAAAATACGACACGATTCCCTCCTCAAAAATTTGACAATCAAATATTTCTCCTATCTTATCATTTTTAAGAAGATTTGTCACGGATTATGCAAAGACCTTTTTCAAAACTTCCTGAATAGTCGTCACACCAATGACTTCAATTTCCTTGGGTGGAGTGATTCCTGTCAAGGAATTCTTGGGTACATAAATCTTGGTAAAGCCCAGTTTTGCCGCTTCATTGATACGTTGTTCGATACGATTCACGCGCCGAATTTCTCCGGTCAAGCCCAGTTCACCCACAAAACATTCCTGAGGATTGGTAGGCTTGTCCTTGTAACTAGAGGCAATAGCCACTGCAACGGCTAAGTCAATAGCAGGCTCATCCAATTTCACGCCACCAGCAGATTTGAGATAGGCATCCTGATTTTGCAAGAGAAGCCCTGCTCGTTTTTCCAAAACAGCCATAATCAGACTTGCACGATTGAAATCAAGTCCAGTCGTCGTACGCTTAGCATTTCCAAACATGGTTGGTGTTACCAAAGCCTGAACCTCCGCCAAAATCGGACGGGTCCCTTCCATAGTCACCACAATTGATGAGCCAGTCGCTCCATCCAAACGCTCTTCTAGGAAAACTTGACTCGGATTGAGTACCTCAACCAATCCGCCCGACTGCATCTCAAAGATGCCAATCTCATTAGTGGATCCAAAACGGTTTTTGACTGCTCTCAAGATACGGAAGGTATGGTGGCGTTCCCCTTCAAAGTAAAGCACCGTATCTACCATATGCTCCAACATACGCGGACCAGCCAAGGTTCCTTCCTTGGTCACATGCCCTACGATAAAGATAGCAATGTTATTAGTCTTGGCCAGCTGCATGAGCTCAGCTGTCACCTCTCGCACTTGAGAAACTGACCCTTGCACTCCAGAAATCTCAGGAGACATAATAGTCTGGATGGAGTCAATAATGAGGAAGTCTGGCTGAATTCTTTCTACTTCTGCGCGAACACTCTGCATATTGGTCTCTGCATAGAGATAAAACTCACTATCAATATCACCCAAGCGCTCTGCACGGAGTTTAATCTGCTGGGCAGACTCCTCCCCACTGACATAGAGAACAGTCCCTACTTGGGACAGCTGAGTTGAAACTTGTAGGAGAAGGGTTGATTTCCCAATCCCAGGATCCCCACCGATGAGGACGAGACTTCCTGGTACCACTCCGCCTCCAAGCACACGGTTGAATTCCTCCATATCCGTCTTGGTTCGATTGACATTGATGGAAGTCACCTCAGCCAGTTTCATGGGCTTGGTTTTCTCACCTGTCAAGGACACACGCGCATTCTTGACCTCTGCAACCTCAACCTCTTCTACAAAAGAAGACCAAGACCCACAGTTTGGACAGCGTCCTAAATACTTAGGTGAGTTGTACTCACAATTTTGACATACAAATGTCGCTTTTTTCTTAGCTATAATAATTCTCCTTTTACGGTTACTCCGAAAGAATGCCACTTATACAATGTATTTTGAAATTTATTCTGGTTGGCAACTCCGACAGCAGACAAATCGACAGAAACCTGATAATTCTCCTTGACAGCTGCCAAGACGGAAGCCTTGACACAGAAATTGCCATCTACCCCTATAAACTCTATGCTCTTAGCACCATTTCCCTCTAAAAAATCTTTTAAATCTGGATTAGTAAAGCAAGAAGCCCGACACTTCTCAAAGATACGAGAAGATACAACTAACAAGTTGGTCGCAAATTTCTTCTTTCTATCTTTTCTCTCCCAGAAAAAACGATTGAGAATATAGATAACTCGGTCGCTGGGATAAGTAGCAATTTTGTCATTTACAGCTGCAGTCAGTTCTTCATGATATGCTTTTCCTACAGCAACATAATCTGACTGCATGTCTACAACTAATAAATAGTCTGCCATTTTATCCCTCTATTTCCCTGTCGATCCAAATCCACCAGTCCGCACGCCATCTGCCTCATCTCCATCTGCAATCAAGAAAGGAGCAAAGACAGCCTGAACCACACGTTCCCCAACTTCGAGAACCACTTCCTGATCAGTAATATTTTTCATCTGAGCAAAGATATGTCCTTCATTCCCTGGATTGCCATAATAGTCTCCGTCAATGACACCCACAGAGTTAATCAAGACCAAGCCTTTTTTACGAGGGTTTGAAGAACGGTCATAGAGATAGAGCACCTCTGTCGGTTGCATATAAGCCTTAACTCCTGTTGGGACCAATATAATCTCACCTGGCGCAATGACAGTTCGTTCGGCAACCTTTAAATCGTACCCAGCTGCATGAGCTGTCTCACGCTTAGGCAACAAATTTTCATCTGTAAAACTCGAAACCAATTCAAAACCACGAATTTTCATATTTTTCTCTTTTCTATAATCATTTATTCTAGGCTATTTTATCTTATTTATTCGAAAAAAGCACGAAAAAAGAGCACACAATTCACATCGCTTAGGGCTGCTGGATTCCTCCCCTGACCCGCTTCACGCAGAACTGTTGCTCCACTAGTTATTATACCACATTCCCCTCTATTTTTAAAGAGAAATTATTTTTTCCGTCGATTTCGGAAAAAGTCCTGCATAATCGCTGCACAGTCATCTTCCAAAATTCCCGTTTCCACCTCTACACGATGATTGAGACGCTCATCTGTCAAAATATCGTACAAACTTCCAGCTGCACCAAATTTCTGATTTTTAGCCCCATAGACCACCTTTGGTATACGAGCTAGCCCAATTGCCCCACTACACATCACACACGGCTCAATGGTCACAAAAAGGGTACAATCCAGCAGACGCCAGCTCTCCTCACTCAGATTCGCATTCTCTATAGCCATGATTTCTGCATGCATGACCGCCCGTTGCAACTCCTCGCGCGCATTATGTCCCCTACCAATGATTTCTCCATCCTTGACAATCACACAACCAATTGGAATTTCATCGTGCTCTAAAGCAATCTCAGCCTCTCTCAAAGCCTCTCTCATAAAAGCTTCTTTTTCTTCAACTGTATAATTCATCGTTCTTCTCTTTTCCTACTTGTCGATTTTATTATTATATCATGATTCTCAAGACAAAAAAAGCCACCGAATGCGGTGACTTAATAGGGAGATTATTATGAAAAAGAAAAGTTTAGGATATTTGTTACAACAAGTTAGGAGGTCTTCTTGTAACTGTCTATAGTATACCCAACCTGTCTTAAACTAATCTTAAAAATCTCCTATGACCAAACACTTTCTAAAATATTAGTTTGTTCACGACCAGGACCTACTGAGAATGTCGAAATGCGAACACCAACCAACTCACTTACACGACGAACATAGTTACGTGCATTCTCAGGAAGGTCTTCCAAATTACGGACTCCAGTGATGTCTTCTGACCAACCTGGCAATTCCTCGTAGATTGGCTTGCAACGTTTCAACTGCTCAAGACTAGCAGGATAGTAATCAATACGTTGACCATCAAGATCATAGGCGACACAGATTTTCACAGTATCCAAACCACTCAAAACATCTATAGAGTTCAATGAAAGATTGGTAATCCCAGATACACGGCGGCTGTGGCGCATCACAACTGAGTCAAACCAACCCACACGACGTGGACGACCAGTTGTTGTACCATATTCATGACCTACTTCGCGAATGCGATCTCCCACTTCATCAAATAATTCAGTTGGGAAAGGTCCGTCTCCTACACGACTTGTGTAGGCTTTACAGACACCTACAACCTTGTCAATCTTACTTGGACCAACACCAGACCCAATTGTCACACCACCAGCGACAGGGTTTGACGACGTAACAAATGGATAAGTTCCTTGGTCAATGTCCAACATGACACCTTGAGCACCTTCAAACAGTACACGTTTGCCATTATCAAGCGCATCGTTCAAGATAACAGATGTATCTGTCACATACTGCTTGATTTGTTGGCCATACTCGTAGTACTCTTCAAAAATATCATCAATTGAAATAGGAGTACTGTCATATAATTTTTCAAACAGACGATTCTTCTCCGCAAGATTGCGTTCCAAACGCTCACGAAAAATTTCTTTATCCAAAAGATCTGCAATACGAATTCCAACACGAGCAGCTTTATCCATATAGGCTGGACCGATTCCCTTGATTGTAGTACCAATTTTATTGTCGCCCTTAGCTTCCTCTTGCAAACTGTCTAATTCAATGTGATATGGTAAAATGACATGCGCACGATCCGAAATGCGCAAATTATCTGTTGTCACACCTTCTTCATGAAGATAATTCAACTCTTTTACTAGAGATTTAGGGTTTACAACCATCCCATTCCCAATAACAGAGATTTTTTCAGGAAAGAAAATTCCAGATGGAATCAAGTGCAACTTAAATTTCTTACCATCAATCACAATCGTGTGACCAGCATTATCACCACCTTGATAACGAGCAATTACCTCTGCATTAGCTGAAAGAAAATCTGTAATTTTCCCTTTACCTTCATCACCCCACTGGGTACCTACAACAACAACTGAAGTCATAATAAAATTCGTCTGAGCTACTAGCAGCTCGTCCTTTCTCATATACATGGCAGGAATTTCACCCGCAATTATATCTTACAATTTATTATAAGAAAAAAACACTATTTTATCAAGAAGAAACAGTAGAAAAGATTTGGAAATTCTCTCATTTCTAAATACAGAAGCCTTTTATTATAAGCTAATTCTATATTTTTTAAAAACTAGCTACAACTATCGTTCGTAATTATGATATAGATGCTTCCTATTGGATAAGAGTTGTACCACCTTGCAGGAATTTATCTAGATATAGACGATAAGCTGTTTTAAAGTGATATAGTGAAAAGTCCCTATCACTTTTTATTTTAAATCGGATTAAGTAATATAGTAAAAAACGAAGATGAAGTGATTCCCACTCTGAACAACTCTGGCCTAAAGAGGCATATTCTTGTTCAACTAGTTTCAAAAAGACAAATGCTCGATCATAAAATTTTTGAATCATATAAAAATTCCCTTTCTTATTAGTAACACTAGTCTAACAAAAAAAAGAACTAAAAAAGCTTCAAATCCTATAAAAGAAGAATTTAAAGCTAAACGAACTGAAAATAAAATAAAGAGGTAATTACAGATTTAAAAATTAAAATTTGAAATTTCAACAATCCACTATATTTATAAATAAAAAAACGCTCAATTGAACGTTTCAATCTATACTCCGCCAGTAGGACTCGAACCTACGACATCATGATTAACAGTCATGCGCTACTACCAACTGAGCTATGGCGGATAAAAGCTAAGCGACTTCCATATCTCACAGGGGGCAACCCCCAACTACTTCCGGCGTTCTAGGGCTTAACTACTGTGTTCGGCATGGGTACAGGTGTA